>CAXTSF010000140.1:0-9095 GCA_964246865.1 uncultured Terriglobus sp. | reverse complement strand
GCGCAGGTTCAGATAGCGCAGCACATGTTCATTCATGAAGTAGAACCACGTCCAGCCGTGCACGTTCCCCACCGCCGGCTCCGGCACATGCCAGTGCCCGCCCGCATGCGTCAGCCCCACGGGATGTCCCTGATCCGGATTCGCCCTGCCTGCTGCAACATGCCACGGTGCCGCGATCAGCAGAAACACCGCCGTTGCCGAAACAAGGTGCAGCCCGCGCAGCCGCAGCCACGCCTGCCGCACACCGCGTGTCAGCAGCAGGTACACCAGCACCGTGCCCACCGGAAAGACCAGCCCGATCAGCCCCTTTGTCAAAATGTTGAGCGCACACGCTGCCCCGAATCCAAGGCACGGCAGCAGCGGCGCACTTCCGTCCGCGCGCAATGGCAGCGTCTCTGTCTCCCAAAAGCAATACACCGCCGCCACCAGCCACAGGCACACAACCGCATCCGGGATCAGAATGCGCGTGAAGATAAACACGCCAAAACTGGTCAGCAGAATCAGCGCGGCATACAGCCCCGCTCGCGCGGACCCAAATGCCTTTCGCGCAAACCTCTCCATCACCAGCAGCAGCGCCAGCACAAACAGCGCGAGCGGAAACCTTGCCGGTGCCGCCCCCACACCGAACACCCGCATCGACGCCGCCATACTCCAGTACAGCATCGGCGCCTTCTCCAGATACCGTATGCCGTTCGCATACAACGTCACCGGATCGCCCCGCAGCAGCATCTCCCGCGCCACCTCCGCATGCACGGAGTCCGCGTCGTCCAGCAACGCCGGCGAAAACAGCGCAAACGAACAGTAGAGACAAAACCACGCCGCAACGATCGCAACGAGGTTCCGGCGCGGACGTGTCGGCAGAGGATGCATCCTTTACAGCCTAGAGCCTCGGAGGTGGGAGAGCCTTGCCCTTGCCAACCGGCCTGCAAAGATCGTGGCTCAATCACCACAGAACGCGCGAGAGACATGCGCGGCTGCATCAGCACCATGCTGCTTTTCGGTTCGTTTTGTCTTTTTCGATCTTCTTTACCCTCGCTGCCGTTGGGCTGGCACTTTCACCGGTGTAGCCTTAATCTTGTGCGGCTGCGCAACGACATCCCTGATTCCGGCACGCAGCCTGCCACCGATCTCATCTTCGGCGAGTGGTACCCCGCCCTGCGTACCAGCGCATTGCGCACCAACCAGACAGCCACAGCCCTTCTTCTCGGCGTCCCGCTCCTGCTCGGCCGACGGCGCGACGGCGCACTCTTCGCCATGCGCGACCTTTGCCCGCACCGCGGCATCCCCCTCTCCGCGGGCTGGTTCGATGGCAACACGGTCCAGTGCCGCTACCACGGCTGGAAGTTCGAGCCATGCAGCGGTCAGTGCGTCGAGATCCCCTCGCTCACCGCCATCGACCCGCTCCAGCCCACAAAAATCTACGCCGGAGCGTATCCCTGCCGCGAGCGCGACGGCTTCGCCTGGGTCTACCTCCCCGGCCCCGGCGAGGGCCGTGTACGCGATGAGAGTGCGCTGCCTCCCCTGCCCGAGGTGCCCAAATTCTCTTCACGCTTTCGCACCGCCCACATCTCCGCGGAGCTTCCCTGCAACGTGGACCACGGCATCATCGGCCTCATGGACCCCGCGCACGGCCCCTTCGTGCACCAGGCATGGTGGTGGCGCAGCCGCGCCAGCATCCACGAGAAGCACAAGCGTTTTGAGCCTCTTCCCGACGGCTTCCGCATGAGCTCGCACGCGCCCTCCGCCAACTCCGCTCCCTACAAGCTGCTCGGCATCTACGGCCGGGACATATCGACCACCATCGATTTCACCCTGCCCGGCCGCCGCTACGAAACCATCCGCGCCGGCACCGGCAACGACGCGAAGTGGTTCAGCTCCCTTACGGCCGTCACCCCGGTCACGCCCTCGCGCTGCCGCATCGACGTTGTCGCCTGCTGGAACATCTTCCATGCCGTGCCGGGCATCAGCGCCCTCGCCCGCTACTTCGGCGCGAAGTTCGTCCGGCAGGATCAGGAAACCATGGTGCAACAGGCCGAAGGCCTCCGCTACCGGCCCGCCATGATGCTCATCGACGATGCCGACAAGCCGGCCAAATGGTACTTCGCTCTCAAGCAGCGCCGCCTTACCGGCACGGGCGACCACCCCCTGCAGCACCCGGTCGATCTGCACTGGCGCAGCTAAAGCCCGCCTCCCGGACGGCCATACTCCATCCGCTCCCCCCAGACACAAATAGGGCTTCCAGATGCAGGAAGCCCATGCATAATGGGAGCACCGCAAGCACCGGGAGCCGGACGAGGGCAATCCCCCACCTCATTCGTCACATACACGCACATCGCTTCTCGTCGCTCCACGGAGACGGCTCGCCATCATGTACGCAGATATCGAAGCCTTCGCCATCCGCGAGACTCGCAAGCAGCCCGGCACCGAAGCGCGGCTTTCCCCTTCGATTCACACAGAAGCCATGAATCCTCCGGCTACCCCTCGCCTCGCTGACCTCCGTACCCTTGGGCGGGAGGTGCTTGGCGATGGCTGGTCTCCCTTCGCCTGGCCGGCGCACGCCCGGGTGCGCCTCGTCGCCGTCTTCGCCCTTCTCCTGCTCTGCTCGTGGGCCGGCATCGCGCTCTCCCGGCAGTCAGCTGGCGTCGCCACCATCTGGCTCTCGAATGGCCTTCTCTTCGGCCTGATGATCACGCAACCTCCGCGGCGATGGCTCCTCTACTTCGCCGTCGGGCTCTCCGCGGACACCCTCGCCGACATGGTTTATGGCGACCCTTTCCGGCTGGCCATCGGCGTCTCCGTCGCAAATTCGCTTGAGGTCATCCTCTCGGCCGCTGTACTCACACTCATCTTCGGCTTTCCGCTGGACCTCTCCCGCCGCCGGCCGCTCGTCGGCTTCCTGATCGTTGCCGTTGTCGGGGCCACCGCCCTCAGCAGCCTGCTCGGCGCCTTCTGGACCGGGCTCTTCGTGCCCATCGGTGCCTTCTGGGCCATGGCCCGCACCTGGTACCTCGGCGACATGCTCGGCATGGCCATCCTCGCACCGCTCGTTGTCCTTTTGCACCGGCCCAGCTTCTTCTCCGTGCTGCAACGCAAAGAGCTGCCGCACACGATCGCTATCCTTCTCGTTCCGGCAATCGTCACCGTGCTCGTCTTCACAGACAGCCGGGACCCGCTCATCTTTTTTCTCTTTCCCGCCTTCCTGCTCGTTGCCTTCCGCCTCGGCTTCCCGGGAACCGTCCTCACCATCGTTCTCGTCTCGCTGCTCGCCATCGGCTTCACCGTGAAGGGCCACGGGCCGCTCATGCTCATCGCCGGCCAGCACATGCTCCTGCACCGCATCGTTATCGCTCAGGTCTTTATCGCCGTTGTCATCTTCACCATGTTTCCCGTCACCGCCCTGCTGGAAGAGCGTGAGGAACTCAAGCTCTCCCTGGCCAGCAGCGAGAAAAGCTTCCGCACCCTCGCCCTCGCCGACGAACTCACCGGCCTCTACAACCGCCGCGCCTTCAACGCCCAGCTCGAAGCTGCCTGGCACCGCGCGCTCGCGCAAAAGCAGCCCATCGCTCTTCTCCTTCTCGATGCCGATCTCTTCAAGCAGTACAACGACCATTTCGGCCACATCGAGGGCGACGAGTGTCTCCGCACCCTCGCCCGCGTCCTCATCAAGCTTGTCGGCTCCGCACCCGGCAGCGGCAAACCCCCGGCCTCCGCCGCCCGCATCGGTGGCGAGGAGTTCGCCATCATTCTTCCGGGGTCCAGCCGCGAGGACGCCCGGCGCCTCGCCGAAGCCATCCGTGAAGCCATGATCGCCCGGCGCATCCCCCACCCCGGCACCGGCTCTGGCCTGCAAACCATCAGCCTCGGCGTCGCCGCCCTCGTGCCGGAACCAGGCCAGACCGCAACCGACCTCGTCCACCTCGCCGACACCGCCCTCTACGCGGCCAAGCTCAATGGCCGTAACCAGGTCACCTGCGCCTGATCCGCCGCCCGTTTGCGGCTCACGAAAAATCCACCCAGCCCGTACAGCGCTCCCGCGTCCTTCCGCCGTCCCATCACGTACTTACTAGAACCCCGAGTGCGGCTCCCTCTCCGCCGCCTCTTTTCAGTCAAGTCCTTTAAGCACCCGGCGCGCGGAGGCGACCATGTGGATTGTCAGGCTGGCGCTTCGGCGTCCCTATACCTTTGTCGTTCTCTCCATCCTCATCGCCCTGCTCGGCATCGGCTCCGCGGTGGTTGCGCCCAAAGACATCTTCCCGGCCATCAATATTCCGGTCGTCACCATCGTCTGGAGCTACAACGGCCTCACGCCCACGGAGATGGAAGGGCGCATCGTCACCGTCTGCGAGCGCGCCCTTTCCACCACCGTCAACGACATTGAGCACTCCGAGTCCGAAAGCTACCAGGGCACCGCCGTCATCCGTGTCTACTTTCAGCCCAGCGTCAAGGTCGAACTCGCCATCGCCCAGATCACCGCCGTGGTCCAGACGATCCTCCGCATCCTTCCCCCCGGTACCTACCCACCCAACATCATCAAGTTCGACGCCTCCAGCGTACCCATTGTCCAGCTCTCGCTCTCCGGCCAGGGTCTCACCGAGTCCGACCTCTACGACTTTGGCACCTCCTTCATCCGGCCTCAGCTCGCCAACGTCCAGGGTGCCTCCGTGCCCCTGCCCTATGGCGGCAAGGTCCGCATCATCAATATCGACACGGACCCGAACCTCCTCTACAGCAAACATCTCTCCGCCACTGACGTCTCCACCGCCATCACGCAGCAGAACCTCATCCTGCCCGCCGGCACCGCCCGCGTCGGCAACCGCGAGTACGTCGTCAAGCTCAACAGCTCTCCCGGCGAGGTCTCCGCCCTTAACGACCTCCCCATTCGCGCCGCCAACGGCTCCGTTGTCTTCATCAAAGACGTCGCCAACGTTCGCGAGGGCTACTCCCCGCAGGAGAACATCGTGCGGCAGGATGGCAAGCGCGGTGCCCTCCTCACTGTCATCAAAAACGGCGACACCAGCACCATCCAGATCGTCAAAGAGGTCAAGCAGGCCATCCCCCGCATCCGTGCCAGCCTTCCACCGGCGCTGCAGATCACGCCTCTTTTTGACCAGTCCATCTTCGTCCGCTCCTCCATCTCGGAGGTCGTCCGGGAGGCCTCGATCGCCGCCGGCCTCACCGGCCTCATGATCCTGCTCTTCCTCGGCTCCTGGCGCTCCACCCTCATCGTCTGCACCTCCATCCCGCTCTCCATCGCCACCTCCCTCGCCATCCTCGCGGCACTAGGCCAAAGCATTAACGTCATGACTCTCGGTGGCCTGGCACTCGCCGTCGGCATCCTCGTCGACGACGCCACCGTTGAGATCGAAAACACCCACCGCAATATGGCCGAGAAGAAGCCGCTCGTCCGCGCCATCCTGGACAGCGCCCAGCAGGTCGCCGCACCCGCCTTCGTCTCCACCCTCTCCATCTGCATCGTCTTCATCCCCGTTGTCCTGCTCACCGGTGCCGCCAAATATCTCTTCACACCGCTCGCCCTGGCCGTCGCCTTCGCCATGATGGCCTCCTACTTTCTCTCCCGCACCCTGGTGCCCACCATGATGCACTTTCTCCTTCCCAAAGAACTCGCGCTCTATCAGGACGAGGAAGCCTCCAAGGAGGAGGAGAAAAGAAACTGGATCTGGCGCTGGCACCACAAGTTCGACCGGCAGTTCGAGCGCTTCCGCGACTGGTACAAGGGCGTCCTGCAGTGGTGCCTCGACAACGCCACCCTCACCCTCGTCCTCTTCGGCTGCTTCGTCCTCGTCTCGCTCCCGCTTGTCTTCTTTATCGGCCAGGACTTCTTCCCCTACGTCGACTCCGGCCAGATGAAGCTCCACGTCAATCCACCCGTCGGCATGCGTGTCGAAGACGCCGAGCAGTACTTCGCCGCCGTCGAGAAGGAGATCCGGCAGGTCGTTCCCCCGGAAGAGATCCAGCTCATCCTCGATAACATCGGCCTGCCCAACGGCGGCATCAATCTCGCCTTCGCCTCCAACGCCACCATCAGCAACTCCGACGGCGACATCTTCATCGCCCTCAAGCCCGGCAAGCGCGACACCACCAGGTACACCCGGCTTCTCCGCGACGACCTGACGCAGAAGTTCCCCGACGGCACCTTCTTCTTCACGCCAGCCAACATCACCAACCAGATCCTCGACTTTGGCCTGCCCGCCCCCATCGACATCAAGGTCGTCGGCCGCGGCAAGGGTAACTATCAGATCGCGCAGAAGATCCTGAATCGGGTCAAGCAGATCCCCGGCGCCGTCGACGTCCACATCCATCAGCAGGTCACCTACCCCACGCTCCAGGTCAACGTCGACCGCACCAGGGCGCGGCAGATCGGCCTCACCCAGCAGGACATCGCCCAGGGCATGCTCATCTCCCTCACCGGCACCGGTCAGACCGCGCCGAACGAATGGCTGAACCCGCAGAACGGCGTCAACTATCAGGTCGTCACCCAGACGCCTACCTACCGCATCGACGACCTGCCGTCCATGGCGCGTACCCCCATCAGCTCGCCCTCCGGCAACGTCAGCCAGCTGCTCGGCAACCTTGCCACCTTCCGCCGCGACGAGTCGCCCATCGTCATCGACCACTACAACATCCAGCCCTCCTTCGATATCTACGCCGACGTCGACCACAGCGATCTTGGCGCCGTCGCCTCGCAGATCCGCAAAATCATCAGGGAAGAGACCAAGACCCTTCCCTCCGGCACCCGCATTGAGCTCCTCGGCGAAGTCAAGACCATGAGCGACTCCTTTCTTCGTCTCGGCATCGGCATCGTCGCGGCGCTCCTCCTCGTCTACCTCCTCATGGCGGTCAACTTCCAGAGCTGGCTCGATCCCGTGCTCATCCTCATGGCCATTCCCGGTGCCTTCTGCGGCATTCTCTGGATGCTCTACATCACCCAGACCACCTTCAGCGTTCCCTCACTGATGGGCACCATCATGACCATCGGCGTCGCCACCGCGAACTCCATCCTCATGATCGTCTTCGCCAATGACGAGCGCGCTCTCGGCAAGGACCGATACGAGTCCGCGCTCAACGCTGGCTACACCCGCCTGCGCCCCGTCTGCATGACCGCCCTCGCCATGATCATCGGCATGCTGCCCATGGCGCTCGCTCTCGGCGAAGGTGGCGAGCAGAATGCGCCCCTTGGCCGTGCCGTCATCGGCGGTCTTCTCCTCGCCACCGTCGGCACCCTCTTCGTCGTGCCCGTGCTCTATTCCAGGCTCGGTGCCGAACCGGTCGACTACGACAAGGAGATCGACGAAGAGTACAACAGCAACCCCGACCGGCAGGGGCAACCACAGGAGCAGCACGCGTGAGCCAAGACGGCATCTCTTCCCACAATACGGCCGTGCAGGAGCCGCTCGAACTCTCCGCGCCGGAGGAGCACAAGCTCCTTCCCGCACCATCGGAGCCGGACGCGCACGACGGCGAACATCGCAAACGCAAGGGCAGCAAACGCACCGTCCTCCTCTTCGTCGTTGCCGTTGTCCTGATCCTGCTGCTCATCCTCTTCCTCGGCTGGCTTCCGCGCCACAACCAGAAGAAGGCAGCGGACGCACAGGCGGCGCAACAGAAAGATGCCCTTCCCGTGGTCACCGTGGTCAAGGTCCTGCGCGACAACGCGGGCAGCGGTCTCGCTATCCCCGGCACCAGCACACCTCTCACCCAGGCCTATGTCTACGCCCGTGCCACTGGCTACCTCACCAAGCGCTTCGTCGACATCGGGGACCGCGTTCACAAGGGCCAGCTGCTCGCTATCCTCGACGCCCCCGATCTCGATCAGCAGGTAGACCAGGCACGCGAACAGCTGCGGCAGGCCGAGGCGCAGAAGGCCCAGGGCGAAACCCAGCTTGCGCTTTATAAGGTCACCTTCGACCGCTACGCCGCACTCGTCGCCAAAGGCGTCTTCTCCCGGCAGGATGGTGACCAGGCCGAAGCCAACTATCTCGCGCAGGTGGCCAACGTCGCCGCGGCCGATCGCAACATCGAGGCCTTCCGCGCAAACCTGCGCCGCACCCTCGCGCTTCAAAGCTACGAGCGCGTCACCTCGCCCTTTGACGGCACCATCACCGAACGCAACGTCGACGTGGGCGCGCTTATCCAGGCGTCCGGTTCGGCCGGCACCCCCTCTCCCACGCCCACGGCCAACGGCGGTATGGGCGTTGGCAGCCAGGCCGCTGCCTCCAACACTGGCGGTGCCAGCGGCAACTCCGGCTCACTCGCGACGCCCACCACGGGCGGCGCCCAGGGAGGTGCCCTCTTCGGCATCGCACAGACGCAGCGGCTCCGGATCCTCGTCTCTGTTCCCGCCGGCTACGCCGACTTTATCCGGGTCGGCCAGCCAACCACACTCTTCTTTCAGGAGTACCCGCAGACCGCCTTTCACGGCAATGTCACCCGCACTGCCGGCACCCTCGACGAGAACACCCGCACTCTCGTCACCGAGATCCAGGTCGACAACCGCGACGGCAGGCTGAAGAGCGGCATGTACACCGTCGTTACCTTCGGCAACAAAACCGGCGGCCCCGGCCCGCTCATCATCCCCGGTGACGCCGTCGGCATCCGCCAGGACCGGCCCACCGTCGCCGTCGTGGAGAACAACATCATCCATCTGCAGCCCGTCACCATCGGCCGCGACTTTGGCCCGGAGATCGAGATCACCGGTGGCCTGAAAGAAGGCGACCTGATCGCCACCACCATCACCGACGAGGTCATCGAGGGCGCTCACGTCCACGCCGAAATGGATAAAAAGCCGCCCAAATTGAAGGGAAGTACGCAACAGGCACAGCCACCCGGCGGCTCCACCCAGTACGCCGATCCCGGCGTCACCGACGCCGACAGCGCCGGCAAAAACAGCAAACCCTCCCAGAAGGGCAATGGCAACGGTGCCGCCAAAAAAGGCAACAGCAACGGAGCCAGCAAACCATGACCGGAGAACATCCCGAGGGCCGGTTGCCCCAGCTTCGCGAAGCGAATGTGGGTCCAGCGCACACGCGCACCGTCGTGCAAGGCATGGCCCTCCTTCTGCTTGCCCTCTCCTTACC
>CAXTSF010000139.1:0-9107 GCA_964246865.1 uncultured Terriglobus sp. | reverse complement strand
GGGTTGTGGCTGCTGCCCCGTTTGGGCGGTGGCTGCTCGCGCCGGTGCCGACGAGCACTTCGGCGATATCGTCCGGGTCATCCCGCAGACGAAGAAAGAGGGTCCGGTTGTCGGCTGGGCGGGGAACCTCGAGGGTTGTTTCGGAGTAGCCCACGGGTACCTTGTAGGCTTGGCTGAAGCTGCTGTCCGGCGAGACGCTTTCGATCAGGAAAAGAGCATCGCCGGTGAGGGTGCAGCTGTTCTCCGGGGAGCGATGGGTGGCAGGGACATCGCCAGTGGCCGGTTCCTGCGTTGTGGTGGCAGGTGCGCTCTCGCCGGATGCCGTACCGCCGGAGGGGGAGTTTCGCTGCGCGGTCCTGCCGCAGGTGGCACCCTGAATATCCGGTGTACGAACCAAGGTACCCAGAGGCTGCCAGTCGCTGGCAGAGCCCGTGTCCGAGACAGCGCGGATCTGCAGAGGACCGAAGGCCGACTGCCCAAAGGCTTTGCCGGGACTGAGAAATCCGACCGCCGTGCTTGCATCCTGAAGGATGAGCGAGGAGTCTGAGATTTGCAGAATGGTCTTCAGGCTCTCGTCGGCGGTCGCAATCTCCACCTTCTCGGAACGGGGAAAACGGGCAGGCGAGTCCGACCGTATGGCGAAGGAGAGGCGGGAGGTAAGTGGAATGGCATCCTTGCCGGTAAGCGTGAGTGTTGGGCCCTCATCGGATTTAGGCTGCACTGTCTTGCTCAGCAGAGTGATGGCCGGGCGGGAGCCCTGAACACGATAGGCAAGCGGAAGGGATCGGCCATCTGCCAGGTTCACGTGAGCCTCGCCACCCTCGCCCGGCTTGAAGGAGGCTGCCTTCTTGTGGTCATTTGCTGCGCTGACCAGCCTGATGGATTTTTCGGAGTCTGTGCCGTCACGTGCCGGGGTGTAGTGCGCCCCGGCAATCTCAACCGTTTTGACCTCGCCCAGGCCAGAGCCGGAGAGAACGGCGGTGGCGTCACCGGCGTGCAATTGCAGTGTTTCAGGCCGGGTAGTGTCGGCATAGGCAGTGATGCCAACCTCTGAAACAGCCGGGGTCCCGAACTGCCGGACAAGCAGCTTGAGGCCGCCTGGTGCGGCTTTGTCGAGCGGCAGCTTGACATCGACTGCACCAGCCTTGCCCGCGCCTCCATCCTGCTTCCAGAGGATGGCCTCATGCGAGGAAGCACCTTCGAGCCGGATGCTTTCGGTGCACGCGGTGCCGTCGGCGTGCAGCAGGAGATCATTTGTTTTGCCGGCGATCAGTTCACCCTTCGGTTCGGCGCTCCAGCCTCTGCCGGCAAGGCGCTGCAGCGGCACGGCGGGACCCTCGAAGGGATCAAAGCCCCAGTAGCCGCGCACGATGCCGGACGTGAGTACGCTGTCGGAGGCGGGCAGCTTTGTGTTTGCCTTGGCTGCTTTGCTGCCCTGCGGAGCGACCGGCTTGCCGGTGGCGGCAGCATCCAGGGCGCGGCGCTCGCCATCTGCCTGCGCGATGACCAGACCGCCCTCATAGGCGTCCGGTGTCAGGGAGAGGTCGGTCCTGCCATCCTCGGTGGGGCTGGCGAGATGAAGCGTCATGCCATGCGCAAATCCTGTGGCGAAGACGAGCGGAGCACCCTCCAGGGGCAGGACGGACGCGGGCTGCAGGAGGCAGGAGACGTGATCCGGGTTCTGGAGCCGCAACGGCGGAGGTGCAGCCTTCTGGATTGCCGGCAGGGCGATGACGATGACGGACTTGGGATTATGAAAAGACGGCGGCGTGTTCAGCCGGAGGTTGAGTGCCTGCTCCTCGGGGAAGGCGATGGCTGGGATGTATTGGAACTGTGCCGTGTGCAGGCCGCTCATGAGGCGCACAACATCAATAATGGTTCCAACATACGCCGAGTAGCTGCCGGCATTGACCATCGGCGAGCCGGCGACGCTGCCGATGAGGTCTGCCGAGGCCCCGGAGGTGACCAGCGTTGCCAGCGACTGTCCGTGGCCGTCATCGAGCAATACCTGATTGCCAGTCTGGCGGAGGCAGGCGAGCTGCATGTCGGGGGCGCGCTTGAAGCAGTCGTCATTCGGTTTCAAGTTGAGGGTGGCAGCCAGCTTGTGCGAGTGATCCAGCAGTTCCTCTGGGGAACCGGGTGGAACGCGGCGGATGGATTGGAGATAATGCTCGATCCGCGACTGCTCGAAGGAGGCCTCGTTGAGATCCTGGGAGGCGCGGACAAAGACGCCCGGGCGGCCGCGGATGGCGGAGCGCAGGGTGGAGAAGTCGCCGCCTGTTTCAGGGGCAATGAACATAAGCGCCTCTTGCGCCTCGTCCGGTACGGCAACCGTAACGCCTTCTTCGCGGATGTGTTTGCCCCAGGTCTCGATACGGGTGAACCACTGATCCGGGGGAGGATTCGTGGAACCGCGGAGAAAACAGACAATCAGGACGAGCTTGACGGACTGGGTCGGCGGAAGGTCGGCATGCACGGTCAGCCTGTCGCCACCCTGCAGGTTTGGAACCAGAGCGATGGGCAGCGTCTTGCCCGCACGCGTGACGTTCACATCGATCTTCGGTCCGATCAGATCGAAGCGATTTGATCCCTGCGCGCGCAGCAGGGATGCCGTCGAGAACAGGATAAGAAGCCAAAGGCCGCGAACCAGTCTCGACCACACCGGTCTTCGAAGCGCAACACCGATGGCCATCACACTATTTTAGACGGGTATACCGCATCCTTCGTCGCACATACAGACCGGATCGCTCCCCTGAATGGGGGATGCGGCCCTAGATGGCGCGGCGCGGCGAGGGGCCGTCATTGGCGATCACACCGTCGCGGATGGTGACCACGCGGTTGGCGTGCTCCGCAATATCGGGTTCGTGCGTGACAAGAATGATGGTGTTGCCGCGGGCATGCAGGTCCTCAAACAGGGCCATGATTTCGATGCCTGTCTTTGAGTCCAGATTTCCTGTCGGCTCATCGGCAAGGATGATGGACGGCGAGTTCACCAGAGCTCGTGCGATGGCAACGCGTTGCCGTTGACCGCCCGACATCTCGTTTGGCTTGTGCATCATGCGGGTGCCAAGGCCTACCGACTCAAGGACCGCTTTTGCACGCTCGATACGAGCGGTCGCACCTGTGCCGTTGTAGATGAGAGGCAGCTCAACATTGTGGAGGGCCGTGGCGCGGGCGAGGAGATTGAAGGTCTGAAAGACAAAGCCGATCTCCTTGTTGCGGATGCGCGCGAGTTCATCATCGTTGAGGCTGGAGACGTCGTGCCCGTTCAGCAGATAGCGGCCTTGCGATGGAGAATCGAGGCAGCCGATGAGGTTCATCAGCGTGCTCTTGCCGGATCCGGACGGCCCCATGATCGCAACGTATTCGTTATGGCGGATCCGGAGATCGACACCACGGAGGGCGTGCACCTCCTGGTCGCCCATGGAGTAGGTCTTCCAGAGATTTTCCGTGCAGATGACGTCGCCTGTGGCAAGGTTTGTCTGGGTCGGTTGTGCGGTGGCGGCAGCAGTGGCCATGGTTTCTCCGGGCGTATAGGGCGGCTAGGACGAGCTGTTCTCGGTCGGGGTGTCGCCGGTCAGGTCACGCTTGACCGCAGTTCCGCTCTTGAGTGTGCGAAGTGTTTTGAAGCGCCCGGTGACAATCTCTTCGCCTGCAGCCAGGCCGGAGGTCACTTCAATGTCTGTCGCGCCGGTGACACCTGTCTGGACGGGCTTGAAGAAGGTGCGCAGCTTGCCATTCTCCTGGCGCAGGACATAGACGCCTTGCACGGATTGCGGCTTCTTGGCAGCGGCGGGGGCGCTGTCTGCAGATCCCTGTGCGGGCGGCTTGCCGTTGTTCTTCGCGAGGGTCTGCTCGGTTGCAGGATCGCGATTGACGAGTGCCTGCAGCGGCAAGGTCACGGCGTTGTTCACCTGCGCCGTGCGGATCTTGGCCGTGGCGGAGAGGCCGGGACGGAGGTCGTCGTTGTTTTGTCCGCTGACGTTGTCGAGCGTGACAACGACCTTGAAGTCCTTGGCCTCTTCGGTTCCTGTGGTGGATTGCGAGGTGGCGACACCGGTGGTGCGCAGGAGCGCTTGATCTCCCACTTCGGTGACGTGGCCCTTGAAGATGCGGCCGGGAAGCGCATCCACGGTGACGTCCACCGGCTGATTCAGCTTGACGTTGACGATGTCCGTTTCATCGACTTTGACCTCAGCCGTGATGACGGACATGTCCGCGAGTGTCATAAGGGTGGAGCCCTGAGCATTCTGGATGCCGGTCACCATGGTTTCGCCTTCGCGCACCGGGACGTTGGTGACGAGTCCATCGAAAGGTGCGCGTGAGATGGTTTTGTCGAGCGAATCGAAGTTTGCGCGCTGCGATGCTACGGCCTGCTGCACGTGGCCACGGGCGGAGTCGGTCTGCGCCTTCGATTGCACCAGGGCGGCCTCCCGCTGCTGCACGGTGGCGACGTCGACATCAAAAGAGGCTTTGCGCTGATCGAAGTCCTGCTTGGAGACGAGCTTTTCGTTGTACAGGGCCTGATATCGCTGGAAGTCGAAGCGCTTCTGTTCAAGATCGGCCTTGGCCTGGGCGAGATTGGCCTCGGCAGTCCGTTCCGCCGCCACATAGGAGTTCACGTCCGTTTTCGAGGAGGAGATGGTGGCAGCCTGCGCGGAGACGGTGGCCTGCGGCTGCACGCTTTCCAGCGTCGCCAGGACAGCTCCGCGCTTCACATGGTCACCCTCCTTCGCATAGAGGTGCGTGATGCGGCCAAAGGCGGTGGCACCGATATTGACGTAAGTCTTTGGCTTGATCTGGCCGGTGCCGCTCACCACAGCAAGCAGGTCCTGGCGGCTGATCTTAGCCGTCGTGACGGGTTCGACGCCGGCCCGGCTGTGCAGTACGGTTCCGCCGACGATACCGGCGAGAACGAGGATAGCGAGAATCCCGAAAACAACCTTCTTCGTGCTCATGAATCTCTCTTTGGTCCTTGTAAGGGCCGTCGATGGGGCCGTGTGGAGCGAACAAAGGCTTATACGGCAGGGATGAGGCTCTGGTTCAGAAGAAAAGAATCCACATCGAGTGACGCTATCCGAAAGAAAAGGTATTCGTCCGAGATCATAGCAGTCATTTCTACTGGATTCGACGTTGATGCAGGCAACCGGAGTACCGAAACGTGGTTGCCTGATAAGTATGTGCTCCATACAATGAGCGATGAGCCGGCTTTCCCCGGCAAGGGTTGAGTAGACGAATGCGGATGAGTTCAGTGATGCAGCGTGTGGTGGTTTTGCTTTGCAGCGGTGTGTTCTCCATGGTTGGGCTGAGCGCCTTCGGGCAGGCGCCCGCCGGCGAGGGTACGCACACAGGCAGCACGCCTGCAGTGACAAAGACGGAGCCGGTGGAAGAGCGCCCGGATCCGTTGAAGCGGCGATTGTCCGATCGTGAACGCGCCAGCCAGCAGAAGTATCTGAAGCAGGAGCTAAAGCCGGACGGCACCTTCAAGAAGTGGCTGGAGCAGGATGTGGTCTGGATCATCTCCGACCAGGAGGTGCAGGCGTTCAAGGCGCTGAAGAATGATGAGGAGCGGGAAGCCTTTATTGAGCAGTTCTGGCTGCGGCGCAATCCCAATCCTGAATCGCCGGATAACGAATTTCGTGAGCAGCACTATGCGCGCATCGCGTATGCGAACGAGCACTTCGCCGCGGGCAAACCTGGTTGGAGATCGGACCGCGGGCACGTCTACATTGCCTTTGGCAAGCCGGATTCGATCGATGCGCATCCGAGCGGCGGTAACTATCAGAGGCCGATCGAGGAGGGTGGTGGCAGTACGTCGACCTTTCCGTTCGAGACGTGGCACTACCGTTACCTCGCCGGCGTCGGCGACAACATCGATCTCGAATTTGTGGATACCTGCCAGTGCGGTGACTATCACCTGACGATCGACCGGTCAGAGAAGGACGCATTGAAGCATACGCCCGGTGCCGGCCTCACCATGTATGAGGAGCAGGGGCAAGCGAAGAAGTCCGACCGCTTCTCGGGCAGCGGCCTGGAGCAGCTGGGCTCGGGTCCAGCCGCATCGCAGCAGCAGAGCAAACAGTTTGACCGGCTGGCGCTGTACGCCAAGATACTCGCGCCGCCACCCATCAAGTTCAAGGACCTGGAGCAGTACATTACGTCGGCCCAGATTCTGAAGGGGCCCCCATTCCTTTTCGATGTGCGCACGGATTACGTCAAGGTGACCAACGACACGGTGCTGATGCCTGTGACGGTCCAGATCAAGAACCGGGATATCACCTTTCAGACAAAGAACAACGTGTCGACGGGCACGGTGAACATCCTGGGCCAGGTATCGAATATCAATCACCGCATCGTGCAGACCTTTGAGGACACGGTGAGCGTCCAGGTAGCGTCGGAGTTCCTGGCGGAGAAGCAGAACAACGTGAACATGTATTGGAAGTCGGTTCCGCTGCGTCCGGGGATCTACAAGGTGGATATTGTCATCAAGGACGTCAACAATCCGGATCACATCGGGACGTGGCGGCGCTCCGTCAACGTGCCCAAGTTCGATGATGATCGCTTGTCCGCTTCGTCGCTGATCCTGGCTGATGCGATGGAACGGGTGCCCTCGAAGGACATCGGCGCGGGCAACTTCGTGATCGGCAATACAAAGATTCGGCCGCGGGTGTCGACGGGCCCACAAACGCCGGTCAGCTTTCACCGTAATCAGAGCCTGAACTTCTGGATGCAGGTATATAACCTCGGCATCGATGAGAAGAGCCGGCAGAATAACGCGGAGATCGAATACCAGGTGAACGACCTTGGCACGAACAAGGCGGTACTGAACAGCTCTGAGTCGACCGCAAAGATGAGCCCGAACGCGGATCAGGTGACGCTCGAAAAGAGTATGCCGCTGGCCAGTCTGCAGCCGGGCAAGTACCAGGTAGTGATTCGGGTTAACGATGGAGTTTCGAAGCAGCAGATCTCGCAGTCTGCGCCATTCACGGTGGAGTAAATTTGTAGAGATGTGACCTAGAGCAGGGCAGCACGCGATGGCACATGTTGCGCCCGCTCTCAACAGAGATTCCAGGTTCGCACGTAGAACTTCTGGCGGAGGCGATCGAAGGCGGTAGCCCGTGGTGAAACGGTACACTCTGCAGATCGGCACGGTACTCTCTATCGCATGCACGATCACCTGCGTGCGTACAGAGGCACAGGCCCTGCCAAGGTCATCGAGCCTGCTGACGGGCGGCGTAGTTGCGGGTCTGGTGCGGGATGCGTCCGGACTGCCGCAGATGGGTGCGCTGGTGCAGGTACTGCTGCCGGATGCGACGCTCGCGGCGAGTGCGGTGACCGATCCCGGCGGCCGTTACCGGCTCGTAGGTCTTCCCTCAGGCGTGTACGAGATTCGTGCGACTGCGGCCCGCTGTCTCCCTGCGGTACGCAACCATCTCAGGATTCAGCGCGGTTCGAGCTCTGTCGTAAACCTGACGCTTGCCACGATCCTGTCCACAACACAATGGCTGCCAACGACCCGCCGCCCCGAGGTGGAGAGCCTGGATGACTGGACGTGGACGCTCCGCTCATCGGCAAACCGCCCTATTCTGCGGCTTCGTGACGCAACGGACAGCAGCTCCAACGAGGTGCTGAGCAGCTCGAGCTCCGCGGACCGGCAGCGGCCACTCTCGCAGGGCCGGGTAACGCTCACCGAGGGTGAGGGTGGGTTCAGCCGTGGGGGTGCCCACAGTATTTTCCTGGTAAGCAGCAGTGCCGACGGCGGCGGTGCGATCCTGCAGGCAGATCTGTCTCAGCCGTTGTCAGGCTATCCTTTCGCTCCATCCAGCGATGTGAGCATAGGCCTGCAATCCTCGTCGAGCTTCGGCGGAGTGACACGGTCGGTGCTCTCTTACAGCTCGCATCCGGAGCTGGTGGGCACCGGCAATTCGGCCGGTTTGCAAGCCGCCGTCCTCCGGAGCGCACATCGCTTTACGCTTGGCGAGGGCGTGGAAGTGGATGCCGGGTCCGTGGTGATCGATGAGAATATGAGCGGCAATGTCTTTGCCGCTGAGCCGTTCATGCGTGTCTCTGTGCGTCCGTTAGCGGATCTGCAATTGACGTATGGCTACACCGAGGCTGCCGGGACGGAGTCACTTGAGGACCTGGACAGGGTAGCGGCACCCGTGCCCGTGGCGATGGACAGCCGCGGACGGCCGGGCTTGCCCCGGGGAAGGCATCAGAGTCTTTCAGCGGCGACACGCATCGGACACCGCGGCACGCTGGAGCTTGCGGCCTACCGGGACCGTCTGGAGAGCGCGACGGTGGATGGCTCGGGAACACTTACCTCCGCCGATCTGAAGACGGGCGGTCTACTCTTCGACGCGACGACGCAGACCTTCCGCGCACTGGTTCGCGGGTACAACGGCTCGGGATGGCGTGTGTTCGTGAATCAGCCAATCACATCTGCACTGGCCTTGTCGGCCCAGGCCACAGGAGGTGAGGCGTTGGCCGCTGCCGACGCAACGCCGAGATCCCTGGACGAGACACTCGCAAGCGTCCGGCCGGTTCATACCGCCGCCTTTTCCGTTGCGGCGGATGGACGCATTCTGCGCACAGGCACGGTGCTTCATACGGGCTATCGCTGGCAACGAGCCGGAACGCTGACCGCCGTAGATCCTTTCCATTCGCGCGAGGACCGCACCTATTTGAACTGCGTTCTGCGTCAGCCGCTCCGGATTTCGCATGTGTTTCCGCCGGGCACGCAGGCCGTGGTGGATGTGAGCAATCTGCTTGCGCAGGGTTACCAGCCCTTTCTCTCGCAGGACGGCCGAGTGCTGTTTCTGGCGCAGAGCCCTCGCATGCTGCAGGCAGGGCTGTCCTTCAACTTCTAAGTCAATCTCCCGCTGTGGGCGCAAGCCGAATGCCATCGCTGCCAGTCTTCCCGGAGTGAACAGATCATTCGCGGGCGCTTTGTTCGCGCACACCGGGCACGCTCCAAGAGCGCGCGACATGGTATTCTTTGCAAGTAAATGATGAGTTGCGTGAACGTTTCGTTCTGCCGCTCAAGTGGTTTGGACGCGTAGCTCAACTGGCAGAGCATTCGACTCTTAATCGACAGGTTGAAGGTT
>CAXTSF010000138.1:7049-9201 GCA_964246865.1 uncultured Terriglobus sp. | reverse complement strand
ATTATGAATAGAGTATGAATTTGTACGTCCTCAGACATGCGAGCGCCGGGACCAGCAGAGCGAACCCCATTCTCGATGTACGCCGGCCGCTCGACAAAGTCGGAAAACGCGATTGTGTTCTGCTTGGCAACACGCTTTCGTCCATAAAGGTGCAGTTCGACCTCATCATCTCCAGCCCTCTCAAGCGCAGTCTCCAGACCGCTTCCCTGGTGGGGACGGAGACCGGCTACGAGCAGAAGATCCTCCTCAGCGACGCTCTCGCGCCGATGGCGAACTTCGATCAGTTCTCCCGGCTTCTCGACCAGTGCTCCAGCTACGAGTCTCTCCTCATCGTCGGCCACAGCCCTAACCTGGTCGAGTTTCTCGGCCTGCTCCTGCAGCCGCCGGGCATGCGCGACGACGGTGCCCGGCCTGCGGCCGTCCGCCTCCGCAAGGGTGCCATCGCTCGCCTGTCCATGGATCGAGGAATCGCTACGCTGCAGTGGATGCTGGACCCGCGGATCGTCCGTACCCTTTACGCGAGTTCCACACCCAGATCGCGCCGGAAGACCTCCCGAAAATAGAGCTTCTCCTTCCGCAGCGACCACAGCTCCAGCTCCGCACCGCCGCGTCCGGCCCGCAACTCCAGCAGAACCCGCTTCGGATACACGCGGATGGCCGTGCGCACCGGATCGCTCACCCGGTCCTGATTCAGCGCTGACGCCAGCCGCAGCAGAACCACTGCCCGCGTGATCTTCACGTGCTCCTCAGCCGGAAGCGTACGCATCAAGCGGTCCAGCGGGTCCGGACGGCTCTTTCCCAGGTACCGCGCGATGGCGCTCACAACCCCACGCTGCGCCGGGGAAAACCCGAACATCTCCGAGTTCGCAATAATGTACTGCGTGTGCCGGTGATGGCCCTGGTGCGACATGAACTTGCCCACCTCGCTCAGCATCGCCGCGGCGGAGAGCCACTCCCGGTACTCCTCCGGCAGGCCGTGTACACGCAGCAAGGCGTCGAAGAGCTTCAGCGCATCGTTGCGCACCGGCTCGGCCTTCTTCGGGTCTACGTTGTACCGCTTCGCAATCTCAAGAACGCTCTTCGACCGCTCCTCCTCGATCGCGCGATGCACCGAAGCGCGTTCGTCGGTCTCCGCCAGCATCTGCGCCAGCATGCCGTCCCGCAGACCCAACGGTGAGTAGCGGAATCCCTGCAGCTTCAGCCGCTCCAGGATCTCCGCATACACTAGCGCGCCGCCGATGATGATCTCGCTCCGCTTCGGCCCGATACCCGGCACCGCAAGGCGCTCGGCATTGGTCATCTTCGCCAGCCGGGTCGCCAGCTTGCGCACCGCATCCGTGCTTGCCTCCAGCCGTGACGTCTCCGCCCCGCTCTTCAGCGGGCTGCCCTCCACAGAGGCACTTACGGCGGCGCGCACAGCCGCCCGCGTCACGACCGGCGTCTTCGCCGGTGCACCCTTCTTCTGCACGAGCAGCGCCTGGCTTGCCTCCGCAAGCGCGGCGGCCGCGCCCGACGTCGCAATCACGCACTGGACCTCGGGCGTACCCAGCTTTCGCTCCAGCCTCCGCATCTCCCGGTCGATGTAGCTCCCCAGCTGGTGCAGCTCCTCCTTCGCCGGCGGATCGGTGTGCAGGAACTCCTGTTGCAGGCGCACCGATCCCAACGGCAGCGACACAAGCGCCCGGATCTCGCTATTCTCGGACAGCGTAATCTCACAGGAACCGCCGCCAAGGTCGATCAGGAGGCACTTGCCGCGTGCATCCGGCTCATGCGTTACCACGCCCAGGTGGATGAGCCGGCCTTCCTCCTGCCCGGAGATCACCTCCACTGTCCAGCCCGTCACCGAGTTCACCCACGCCGTAAATGCGTTTGCGTTGCGCGCATCCCGCATCGCCGACGTCGCAACCACGCGCACACGGTCCACCACCTGCGCTTGTACCGCGCGTCCAAAGCGTTTCAGCGCACGGATCGTCACAGCCATCGCCTCAGGCGAGATCAGCCCCGTCTCAAAGACGCTCTCGCCCAGCCGCACCACCTCGCGGTCTTCGTGCAGTACACGCAAACGGTGCTGCTGCACGCTCGCAATGGCCAGCCGGCAGGAGTTGGAGCCTATGTCAATCGCGGCAAAGGTCGGCATCGGCCCTCAAGGGAG
>CAXTSF010000138.1:0-7039 GCA_964246865.1 uncultured Terriglobus sp. | reverse complement strand
CGAACGGGCACACCCCTTGCAAGATACATGAAGCCGTCACGCTCTCACAGGCTGCTGGCAGGAGCTGCCCCCCCATACTTTCTCTCTGCCCTCCGGAACCCGCGCGGGCGTCGAGCGCGTCAGATGAAGGGATGCCCATCGAAGCCGCGACCCGTGCAGCAACGCCCGGCACCACCGGCCGGGTTGCGCCGCCGCGTATGAGGACGCCGGACGAAGCCTCCCAGCAGCGATCGCACCTGTTCATCCTTCTGGCGCTCTGGCTTCTGATCTATGCCGCCGCTCTCTTCAGCCCGCCGCTCCTTGATGATGCCGACGCCACCCACGCCAACGCCGCTCGCCACATCGTCGAGTCCGGCGACCTCGTCACCCTCCACGTCAACGGCATCCGCTACCTGGAGAAGGCACCGCTGCCCTACTGGTTGGCCGCCGCCGCCTTTGCCCTCTTCGGCTTCAACACCTTCGCCGTTCACCTGCCGCTGGCACTCGCCGTCCTCGCGCTGACGCTGCTCGGCTATGCCTGGGCGCGGCAGGCCTCGGGAGAACGCACCGCCCTCTACGCCGGCCTTGCCACCCTTACCTCTGCCGGAGTCTTTCTTTTCACGCGCATCTTCGTGCCGGAGGTGCTGCTCTCCGTCTTTCTCGCGGGAGCCCTGTATGCACTGTTGCGCGGCCTTGCGGCGGATACGCCCTTCTCTCGCCGTGCCCTCTGGATCTATGCCGTTTATGCGCTGGTCGCGCTTGGCGTGCTCACCAAGGGCCTGATCGCAATTGTCTTCTTCGGCGGCACCGCCCTGCTCTTTCTCGCCCTCACTGGCGAGTGGCGGCGGTGGCGCGAACTTCGCCTCATCCCGGGGACGGCACTCTTCCTGCTCATCGCCGCGCCGTGGCACATCCTCGCCGGCCTGCGAAATACCGGCGGCTACCTCGGCCACGGCTTCTTCTGGTTCTACTTCGTCAACGAGCACTTTCTCCGCTTCCTCGGACGGCGCATCCCGCACGACTACAACAAGCTGCCCGGCGGCCTCTTCTGGAGCCTTCACCTCGTCTGGCTCTTCCCCTGGAGCCTCTTTGCACCCGCCGCGGCCATTGCCCTCTGGAAGAAAGGACGGCCGTTCACACCCAGGGCCACCAGCTTCGCGGCCCAGAGCACACTCCTGCTCGCCATCTTCGCCGCGCTCATCCTCGTCTTCTTCTCCATCTCCACCAATCAGGAGTACTACACCTTTCCCGCCTACCTGCCCCTGCTTCTGCTGGGTGCGGCAGGCCTCGCTCAGGCCGAAACACAACCAACGGCCCGCCGCTCCGTCCTCGGCGCGCATATCCTTCTTGTCCTCCTCGGAGCAGGCATCGCCGTCACTCTCGTCTCCGGCCTCTGGAGCTCCCGCCACCTTGCCTTTGTCGCGGACATCGGCTCCCTCCTCGCGCACCGTGGCGTGGGCGACTACACCCTGTCCATGTCGCACTTCTTCGATCTCACCGGGCCATCTTTCGCCGCCCTGCGCCTGCCCGCCGCCCTTGCCGCCGCGGCCTTCGCCCTTGGTCCGGCCATTGCTCTCGTGCTCCGCCGCCGCCATCGTGATCAAGCCAGCACCCTCGCCGTAGCCCTCACCGCCGTGCTCTTCCTCATCGCCGCCCACATCGCCCTCGGCCGCTTTGCCCCCATGCTCTCCTCGAAGGCCTTCGCGGACCGCTTCATCGCCTTGGAGAGATCCGGCTCCCTCGAGCCCGGCACCGAACTGATGCTCTACGGCGACCAAGCCTACGGCTCGTCGCTTCCCTTCTATACCGGCCGCGTCCTTCGGCTGGTCGAGGGCCGCTCTACCTCTATGTGGTTCGGCTCCACCTTCCCCGACGCGCCGCGCATCTTCCTGGACGGCCCGCAACTCCGCAGCCTCTGGGGTACCGGCCCGCGCAAGGTCCTCTTCGTTCCCCTCGAAAAGCGCGACGCCGTCGACACCCTCCTTGGCCGGCACCAGTACCTCCTGATGGAGATCTCCGGCAAGGCCCTCATCACCGACAGACCTATGCACGGCACCCTGGAGGCACTTCCGCATTGACAGTCCATCCTCGCTGCGAAAGCATCGAGCGGTAGCCGTGCCTACCGTCCGTCCGCCTTCGCCTTCCACTGCCGCCCCTCTGGGCGAGACTGCACCACCAGCCCTTTCCACCCGGCCGAAGATCCGCTCCGTTGCCCTGCTCGTGCTTATCTGGCTCGTGCTCCATCTCGGCTGCCTCTTCCCACCCGGCCTGCTAGACGACGTCGACTCCATCTACATCGAAGCCGCTCGCGAAATGCTCGACCGCCACGACTTCGTCACCCCCTACGTCGACGGGATCCGCTTCTTCGACAAGCCGCCACTCATGTACTGGATGGCTGCCGCCGGTATGCGCCTCTTCGGCCCGCATGACTGGGCCGCACGCCTGCCGCTCTCGCTCTCCGTGCTCGCGCTCTTCCTCGCCGTATATGGGCTCGGCAAGCGCCTCTTCGGCGAGCGTGGCGGTCTCTACGCCGCACTCGCCATCGCCACAAGTCTTGGCCCATATCTCTTCACTCGCTTTTACATTCCGGACATTCTCAACGCGCTCTGGATGACCCTGGGCGTCCACCTTTTTCTCATCGCGCTCGACCGTGCACAGACCGCCCGCGGCAATACTCGAAGCAGCCTTGCTCCGGCCCTCGCCTTTGCTGCCGTCATGGCGCTCAACCTCCTGACCAAGGGCCTGATCGGCATCGTCTTTCCCATCGGCTTCGTGGTGCTCTATGCGATGCTCACCCGGCAGACGCGGGCACTGCTGCGCATGCACCCGCTGCTCTCCTTCGCGGTCTTCACCGCCATTGCACTCCCATGGCACCTGCTCGCGGCGTTGCGCAACCCGGCTATCCTGATGCCGCCCGGCATCGGCCTGCCCTCCTACGCGGGCTGGTCCTGGTTCTACCTCATCAACGAACACTTCCTGCGCTTTCGCGGTCTCCGTATCCCGCACGACTACGGCAACCTGCCCATCCCGGTCTTCTGGCTGATGTTCGTGCTCTGGCTCATGCCATGGGCGGTCTTCCTGCCAGCCGCGCTCATGCAGTACGCCCGCGTCTGGCGCAACCGTCCCATCGAGTCCTTCAAGCGCAAGCAGGCCGCACTTGCCCTCGTCCTCTGGAGTGGCACCGTCCTCCTCTTCTTCACGCTCTCCTCACGGCAGGAGTACTACTCTCTCCCCGCACTGCCAGCCCTCGCCCTCATGTGCGGCGGCGTCCTCGCCGGGGCGGACCACGGCGACCTCCGCGTGCGCCGCTATCTACTCGCCGCAACCACGTGGTTCCTCCTGCCCCTTACCCTGCTGATCGCGGTCATCGCCGGCACCCTCGGCATCATCTCGCCCTCCGCTCCCGCCGGTGCTGACATCTCCGACCTGCTCACCTCCAACCCGGACCAGTACAACCTCGCGCTCGGCCACCTGCACGATCTCACGCTGCATGCCATGGGCTTCTTCCGGGCGCCGCTCCTGGGCGTCTCTTTCTCCATGCTGGTCGCCGGTCTTGGCTCCTGGCTGCTGCGCCGCCGGGGCCGCGGCTTTGCCGCCAACCTCACCCTTGCCACAGGCATGTGCGGCGTCCTTCTGTGCGTCCACTCCGGTCTGGCGCGCTTCTATCCCATCCTCGGCTCAAAAGAACTTGCCGTCGAAACCGCCCGGCTCCTCCAGCCCGGCGACAGGCTCGTCCTGGACGGTGAACTCACCAGCGGCTCCACGCTGCTCTTCTACACACGGCAGCCTGTGCTCCTGGTCAACGGCCGCGTGAACGGCCCCTGGTTCGGCTCCTTCTGGCCCGGCGCACCGAACCTCTTTCCCGATGACGGCGGCCTGCGCACTCTTTGGACGAGCCCGCAACGCGTATTCCTGCTCACCTACGGACATAGCCGTGAGGCCGACCTCCGCCGCTTCGGCCCCGTCCACCGTATCGCCCGCGCCGGTGGCAAGGAGATCCTGAGCAACCGGTAGCGCTCTGAAGGAGGAGGAACAACGCGCCTGCGTCCACGCTTATCCGCCATGCGCTAACGCTGTGCCCGCCGTGTTCTTACCTGCTTTGTCGAAATGCGGGTGCCCCACCTTCGCGAAACTAAGGTGGGATCAGCGCCAAAGGGCGCTCCATCGTGCAAAGCACGATCTCCACACCGCCCCCAATCGTCACGCCCGCAACAATCGCCCATCGGGCATGATCCGGAACTGCGTCCCGTGGTATCGCGTGTCCGCCGGCAGGTAGCTGCACACCCACACCAGGCTCCCCAGCAGATCCCGCAACGGAAATAACACGGCCTGCTCCCAAACCTCGTCCGCGCCCAGGGCCTGCAGCACTACTGCTGCCTGCAGCAGCCGGTTGGCGATGGCAACCGCCAGGAACCACCCCGCCCTGCTCCACCGGCCGCGCGCCGCCTCCGCCGCGCACCCCAGCAAGCCAAATGGCAGGGCAAACGTCAGCCCCGTCCCCAGATGTCCCCATGGCCGCGACCGCCGCGTGCTCTGCATCCAGCGCAACTGATCCCGAAACGACCGCCGGATCCCCGCATCCGGCACCGTCAGCCGGATCACGTGCGGCGAGATCTTCACGCCGAGCCCCTTCGCGTGCAGCCGGTTGCCGAGCACGAAGTCCTCCGCCCAATAGTGTCCCAGCTCCTCCACACCGCCGGCCTGCGCAAACGCCTTCTTGCGCAGGATCATCGTCACCCCTAACGCAAAGTCCGCGCCACCCGCCAGCATCTCCGCGACGAGCACACCCGACCCCATCTCGACGCTCTTGCCTACCGCATCCAGCCGGGTGTGCAGCGAACCGGAGACTGCCTCTCCGACATACACCGGAAATGCCAGCGCCACTGCCGGGTCCGCCAACGCCTGCACACACTTCCGCAGATACTCCGGCTCCACACGGGCGTCCGCATCGCTCGTGATCAGGCACTCGTAACGCGCCGCCTCCGCCATCATCGCCAGCGAGTACATCTTCGGGTTTGGAAACTGCGGCTCGCCGCACACCAGAAACCGTGCCTCCACCTCGGGATAGCGCTCAGCGATCGCGCGAGCCATCCGCAGTCCCGCATCCTCCTCGTTTCGCGCGCAGAACAAGAGCTCCCATGGCCCCGCATACCTCTGCCGGAAGAACCGGTGGAGATTCTCCTCGAGCCCATCTTCCACGCCGTGCAGCGGCTTCAGCCCGCTCACCGGGGGCACAAATTCTGCCGGAACCGCGAGCTCCCGCCGCCGTCGTCGCCTGAAGCGAACCGCCGCCGTCACCGCGAGTCCGCAGAAGATTGCGGAGGTCACAGTCCCTACGGCAGCAACCGCCAGCATTGTTCTGAGCGCACGCGACATGATGGTCTCTATCGCTTCCGCGCCGGGCTCTTGGCCGGCTTCGGCAGCGCGGCCCGCTCCGCCGCCGGCACGCTCCGCCCCACCAGCGTCGTCCGGCGTACCGGTACCAGGCCGGACTCCATCCCCGGCGTCTGCTGCATGCGGCTCAGCATCTCTGTCCGCACATAATCCACGAAACCCTGCATGTCCTTGTTCATCTGCTCCATGCGCTCACGCATCTGCAGAATGATCGCGATCCCCGCGATATTCACGCCCAGGTCTCGCGCCAGATTGAGGATGAACTCTAGCCGCTCCAGGTCCTCATCCGTGTACAACCGCGTGTTGCCGTCCGAGCGCGACGGACGGAGCAGCCCTTCGCGCTCGTAGAGCCGCAACGTCTGCGGGTGGATGTCGTACATCTCCGACACGGCGGAGATCATATACGCACCCCTCGATCGTCGTTTTGTCGCCATAGAGTTCGGTCTGCTCACTTTCATACTACGACCGCACCCGAGGCCGTCCGTGATCTCCCGCACGCCTTCGCGGTGACAAGCGCAACCGCGAACAGCTACCCCCGCGTCATAGCAGCCATGATCAACCCGGCAAGGCTCCTCGGCAGCGTCAAGCGCAGTTCTCACCAACGCAAAAACGGGGCAGCCTCCAATCTCGCTCTCGGCCTGCTTGGTGCCGCCGTAGCCACCTCCGCCGTGCTTCAGGCGCGCCGTCGCAGGTCCGCCTTTCGCGGCAAGGTTGTCCTGGTTACCGGCGGCAGCCGTGGCCTCGGTCTGGAGATCGCGCGGCAGTTCGGCCTTGCCGGTGCCCACATCGCCATCGCCGCCCGCGACCCCGAGGAGATGCAGCGCGCCCTCGCCTTTCTGCACACACAAGGGGCCATCAGCAACGGAACCACCGCGCACACCGTTACCGGCGACATCAGCAAGCCGGAGGACGCGGCCCGCATCGTTGCCGAAACCGTCACGCGCTACGGCCGCCTCGACGTCCTCGTCAACGTACCCGCCGTTATGACCGTTGGCCCGTTCGAGGATCAGCCGCTCTCTGTCTTTCACGAAGCCATGAACATCAACTTCTACGGAGCGCTCCACATGATCCAGGCCGCGCTCCCCCATCTCCGGCAGCAACCGGCAAGCAACATCGTCACGATCGCCTCGCTCGGCGGCAAGATCGGCGTGCCGCATATGCTGCCATACGTCGCCAGCAAGTTCGCCCTCGTCGGCCTGTGCGAGGGCCTGCATGCGGAGCTTCGCCATCACGGCGTCCGCGTCACGACCGTAAACCCGGGCATCCTCCGTACCGGCTCGCATGTCCAGGCCCGCTTCGTCGGCAACGCCGAGGCCGAGTACCGCTGGTTCTTCTCCGGTATGAGCCCTGGCATCTCCAAGTCCGCCCGCGGTGCCGCACGCGACATCTTCAACGCCGCCGCCGACGGCAAGGCCGAGATCGACATCACCCCGCAGGCCTGGCTCGCTGCCCGCCTCGTCGGCATCGCCCCGGGCCTCAGCTCTATCGTCGCCAGCTGGCTGAACGACTATCTCCTCCCCGCGCCCAACGGCGACCAGACCGTGCGCCTCGGCCGCGATCTCAAGCAGCCCACCCTTGCCCCGGCCCGCGCCTGGAGCGAACGCCTGCAGTCGCTCGGCAATCAGCGGCCGGACTGAGTCTGATGCACCTTCACACCCTTGCACAC
>CAXTSF010000137.1:0-9226 GCA_964246865.1 uncultured Terriglobus sp. | reverse complement strand
GTGAGATAGGCTCGCTGTAAAAGGTTTGAATGAGCGGACTTTGGAATGCCGTACCCATTATCTTAGGACTGGGCTGCACAGCCGCCGTCTGCGTGCTATTCACAAGGAGAGTTAAGTTGGGCTGGCTGTGCGCTGCAGCTGCATACCTCGTTATAGATTCAGTGGTCGTATTTCACGCTCCGACCATCGCCGGGGCTCATTGGAACTGGTCAGGTAAGCTGTCCTCCGTACTGATCGCCCTCGTTGCGATCCCTCTCTTTCAGCTACGGAGGGATGAGGTCGGCATCCGGCTGCCGAGTGGAGAGCGCGCCTGGGTGGAAACGTTGCTGGGCATCAGTGCTCTCACGGGCATTGTTCTTGCATTGAACTATGTCTTTCGTGATCACACCGGTTTCAGTCGTGAAGCGCTGCTGTATCAGGCGACCTTGCCAGGGCTCGATGAAGAGTTGGTTTATCGAGGCATAGCCTTTGCACTTATCCAGCGCGCGTTCAGCACAGCCGAAGCTCGATGGTCCGTGGTGTCACCCATATTGATTACATCCTGCATGTTCGGGCTCGCCCATGGCTATTCGCGGGATAACGGGTCAGCACATTTTGCATGGTTCCCTTTCAGTTATTCCCTTTTCGTCGGGGTCTGGTTAGCCGTTCTGAGGGTACGTACCCGCAGCCTGCTGGGAGCTGTGTTTGCGCACAACCTGGCTAATGCAGGTGGTCTTTGGTCGGCCAGTCTTCCCTAATTTCGCCGGTGGGGCCGGAAGCGGATGGTGTAGAAGGCGCCGAAGATCGTCATGAGGATGCCCCACCAGAAGGTTGGGTGGAGGTAGGCAAGCTCGGTGTTGGGCGGGTGTGCCATCTGGTAAATGCCCGCTGGAATAAGCACGAGACCATAGACGAGCGAGAGCGCGCCGCAGAAGAACCAGATGGAGAGCGAGGACTTGCCCGGGACAGGGTCGATGCTGTCAGTGGCCGGGTGGTTTGAGCCGACATGGGGGTGCGGGGTGCTTCGTTGCGGGCCGGACATAAGGCTGCCTCCGTGGAGTGTTGGATCCCACGTCTTCAAGCGAGACGTGAGTACCCGGTTTGCTGTCTCTACCAGAAGAGCAGGTTGAGGATGAAGAAGACGACGGCAACCACAATGGCCCAGAAGATGGGTTTAGTCCACACGGTGGTCGAGCCGTCGTGCGGGATGACGGTGGCGCCATAGACGAGGCCGTTGAGTTCGCTGTCGGATTTGGCCTTTGTCATGTAGGAGACCAGGACGGTGACAACGACGCAGACGATCCAGCTCCAAAGGGCGCGGTACATATTCTCGGCCATGGGTTTCGCGTCGACAGAGAGGGCGATGTAGCGGAGGGCATCGGGCCGGGCGTAGACCCAGAGGAACATGGCGATAGAGCTGGCCGTACCGGCGAGCAGACCCCAGAAGCCGCCCTCTTTGGTGGCGCGTTTCCACAGCATGCCGAGGATGACGGTGCCGAAGAGCGGCGCGATGAAGAAGGAGAAGAGCGCCTGCACATAGTCCATGATGGAGGCGGCGTTCATGACGAGGTAGGCGGTGCCGACGGAGATGAGCATGCCGACGACTGTGGAGATGCGGCCCATGAGGACGTAGTGTGAGTCGTTGGCGCGCTTGTTGATGTACGCGCCGTAGATGTCATAAGTCCAGACGGTGGAGAAGGCGGAGACGTTGCCGGCCATGCCGCTCATAAATCCTGCGACGAGCGCGGTGATGCCGAGGCCGAGCAGGCCGGGGCCGCAGTATTGGATCAGCATCAGTGGCAGAACTTCGTTATAAGAGTGCTGGCCGGTGGCACGGGCGACACTCTCCGGAACAAGCTTGATGAGCGTATGCGTATTTGGGTCGCGCAGGACAGAAAGCGCGAGGAGGCCGGGAAGGATGACGATGAGCGGCACCGCCATCTTGAAGGCCGCGCCAATGATGGGAGCGAGCCGGGCCGCACGCAGGTTGTTGGCGGAGAGGACGCGCTGGACGACGAGGAAGTCGGTGGTCCAGTAGCCGAAGGAGATGATGGTGCCGAGGCCGAAGACGATGCCGGTCCAATGGACGCCCATGGGATTGTCCTTGAATCCGCCGAGGGTAGACCACATGTGGGTGTAGGTGGGGGAGCCGACGTTGGCCGCGATATTGGCCTTGAGGTTGGTCCAGCCACCGGCCTGGATAAGGCCGAGGATCGGAATCATGGCGGCACCGGCCCAGATGAGCACGAACTGCAGCACCTCATTGATGATCGCGGAGCGCAGGCCACCGAGCATGACATAGAGCGCGACGGTAAAGGCACCGACCCAGATGGAGAAGTTAAGATTCCAGCCCAGGACGATGTTCATGACGAGCGCCATGGAGTACATGTTGACGCCGGACATGAGCACGGTCATAAAGGCGAAGGAGGTGGCAGAGACGCCACGCGCACCCTCACCGAAACGCAGCTGCAGGTAGCCGGGAACGGAGTGCGTCTTCGAGATGTAGTAGAAGGGCATCATCACGATGCCGAGAAACAGCATCGCCGGTATGGCACCGATCCAGTACCAGTGGGTGGCAAGGATACCGTACTGGTAGGCGGCGCCGGCCCAGCCCATGAGTTCGAGCGAGCCGAGGTTGGCGGAGACGAAGGAAAGTCCGGCGATCCAGGCGGTCATCTCGCGGCCGGCGAGGAAGAACTCCTCCGAGGTGGCAGCGGAATCGCGGACATAGAAGCCGATGAAGATGACGATGACAAAGTAAAGAATGAGGATCAGCAGATCGACGGGGGAGAGCGTGGTGAGCTGCCGTGATGTGCTGAGAAGGAGTGCCGGGAGCAGGGTCATGGGATAGGGTGGGAGGCCGTCTGCGAAGGAATTCCGGAAGGCGGTGCGTCGGTCCGGAGAGGCCGACCTGCTCCTGAGGAGAGTCCGCCACGGGTAAGGGCCTACGATGCCTACACGAAAAGGTGCTTGGAGAAGGCGGTCCTCAAGTCTCTCTCTGTCGATGTAATCGCTTCCATCTTCACGGCGCTAAGCGGAAGCAGAGTGCGATCCCGCTCACTATACAGGAGCCAAATGGCGGCTTTCCAACGGCTTCTACCGCAGCATGGCGGATTGTGGCCGATCGACCAACTCGAATCCCCTTGCAGGAATCTATGAGGGAGCAGGCCAAGAGAATCAAGGAGCAGCGATGAACTATACGAAACTGGCAGGATTCATTTTGGCGGCAAGCCTTTCCGCCTCAACGGCAGTTGCACAGAGTGCGACCCAGGACACCAAGAACGCCGGAAACGAGACGAAGGCCGCGGCGACCGACACGGGCCGGGCGGTAAAGACCGGGACGAAGAAGGGTTATCACAAGACAAAGCGCGGCACAAAGAAGGCGGCCGCAAGCACGGAGAACGGTACAGAGAAGGCAGCTGAGGCGACCAAGCACGGAACAGCCGTGGCTGCCACCAAGACAGCGCGTGGAACGAAGAAGGTAGCAAAGGCGATTGTGGGCGACAAGACGCCAACAACGACCCCGCACGATCCGGCAAAGCCGTAAGTGCTTCGAACGTTGCACTTGTGAGGCGAGGCCGATCCGGTCTCGCCTTTTGCTTTTTGAGCTTTCTGCTGCTTACGAGGCAGCAGCTCGGGATGCAAAGGCCGATGGAAAGATGGAGGGCGCGGCGACGGCCACCAGGGTGATCCAGAAGATGTCGGCGCTGAGCAGGTGCAGCACCTGCAGCCAGGTGGGTGCGAGGAGTAGGACGTCAAGGGTACCGACAAGGATCTGTACCGAGAGATTTGCGCCGAGAGCGAGCGCGAGGGTGCGCCTGCCCGCGCGGAGGAAGAGCAGGATCAGCAGGGCGGTGGCGAGGACGGCGAGAGCAGAGGCGGCCGGATGCATCCAGCGCATGCGGATGAGGAGCGGTGAGTTCGCCGCAAAGTCGGCGGCGATGGCGGTGCGGAGATCCGGCGAGGGGAAGATGGTATCGGCGAGCGCGGCGAGGGAGCCGGTGGCACCGGTGAGCACGGTCGCGAGCAGTGCAAGGAGCGAGATGGTGCGCAGATGCGGCGGGTGCTCCTGCGAGGGCTGCGCCCGGCCGAGCAGAACCGCCGTGAGTGTGACCGCGGCAAGCAGCAGCATGGTGTTGGTGAAGTGCACGGACTGCATGACGACGCGGAGGGCGGAGGTGTTTTTCTCGACAAGATGCCGGAGGACGAGGACAGCACCGAGGAAGGCCTCGCTGAGCAGAAGAAGGCCGGAGAGAACGGCGGCGCGGCGTGCCGGATGGCGCTTCGCGGTCGCGTGGAAGGTCCATGCGATGAGCACGGCGAACATGAGAGTGGAGACACCGGTGAGCGAGCGATGGGTGAACTCGATGACGGTAGCGAGACGCGGATGGTGCGGCAGGATCTCGCCATTGCAGAGGGGCCAGCGATCGCCGCAGCCGGCACCGGAGGAGGTGGCGCGGACCACGGCGCCCTCGAGGACGACGACCACGAAGAAGGCGAGGGTAGCCCAGGCCCAGCGGCAGACGCCGGTGAGGGAGCGGCGTGTATGTGCAACGGGAGATGCCGTGTAGGTAGCCATGGGATTAGCCTGCGGCGAGCTCTTTGGCTCGCTGAGTGGCGCGTTTTACGGCTTTGATCAGGGTGACGCGGAGGCCGCCCTCTTCGAGCTCAAGGATGCCGTCGACGGTGCAGCCGGCAGGCGTGGTGACGGCGTCTTTGAGCAGGGCTGGATGGTAGCCGGTTTCGAGCACCATGCGAGCGGCACCGAAGGTGGTCTGCGCCGCAAGCAGGGTGGCTGTGTCGCGCGGCAGGCCGACGTTGACGCCAGCCTCGGCGAGGGCCTCGATGATGATGTAGAGGAAGGCGGGGCCGGAGCCAGAGAGGCCGGTAACAGCGTCCATGTGTTTTTCGTCGACGATGACGGTCCGGCCGACGGTGGAAAAGATGCGCTGGGCAACGGCCATCTGCGCATCAGAGACAAAGCGGCCCGGGCAGAGCGCGGTGATGGCGGCGGCAAGCATGGCCGGGGTGTTGGGCATGGCGCGGATGACGGCGAGGTCGATGTCAGCGGCCCTTTCAATAGCGGCGGTGGTCACAGAGGCGGCAAAGGAGATGAGGAGCTTGCCGGCTGTGAGGGCGGGGCGGATCTGCTCGACGAGACCGGGAACCTGCGACGGTTTGACGCCGAGCAGGATGATGTCCGCCTGGCGGGCAGCCTCAAGATTGTCGGTGGATACGTGGATGTGGAACTGGGCGGAGAGCGCGAGGGCGCGCTCCTCATGGGCGACGGTGGCAAGGATTTGGCCGGGCTGCAGCAGCTTGTTTTTGAGAAAGGCCTGGAGAAGAATGCCGCCCATCTTGCCCGTGCCGAGAATGGCAAGCTGTACGCCGGGCATGGCTGCGGAGGCGACCGGTGGCGCGTAGGTGAGTGTGCTGTCGCTCATGCCGCGTCGCCGTCGAGGTCGGCGAAGAGGGGTGTGAGGTCTAGGCGGATCTCTGTTCCGGGGACGGTGAGTGTGTCGAAGACGGGTGCGCTGAGGCCAGCCGTGCCGAAGGTGTAGGCCACGCGCTGGACAGGGTCGATAAGCCAGATGTTTTCGACGCCCATGGTGAGATAGTCGGCCAGAACGAGCTTCGCCCGGGAGAGGCGATCTTCGGGAGACAGGATCTCGATGCAGATAAGGGGAGGCGTAGTCGCAACAGGATCGCGAGGAGCCGACGCATGAAGAATTGCGATATCCGGAATGCGGATCTTCGAGTCTGAAACGCGCATGCGTTGCTCTGCAACGATCCGAATGGCAGAGGTGCGCTCGTAAGGGTGAAGAGCGATCCCGATCAGAATTTGCAGTCTGCCGTGGTCGTGCTCTCCTAAGTTTCGCTCCTCGGTATGATCATCCACAAAATCGACGTCAGGGCTATAGCTTGTGCGGAGGTATTGCTCGATGGTGAGGGTCGCGGGTGCGGTGGTCGCCATAGGGTGCCTCCTGATGCAAGAATACGCGCGGCTGCCCCTGCACGATGCGGTGTTTTTGCGGTTATCGCTTCGTGGAAGCAGAGCCTATCGCTTGCCGAAGACCTCGCCCATGCGGCGGATCTGGGCGCCCACGCCGCGCAGCTTTTCCTCGATGCGCTCGTAGCCGCGGTCGATGTGGTAGACGCGGTCCAGGATTGTTTCACCGTCGGCAACCAGAGCGGCGAGGACGAGCGAGGCGGAGGCGCGAAGGTCGGAGCACATCACGGCCGCGGAAGACAGCGGCGTTTTGCCGCGGACGGTGGCGGAGCGGCCGTCCACTTTGATGTTGGCACCCATGCGGGCGAGTTCGGAGACGTGCATGAAGCGGTTTTCAAAGATGTTTTCGGTGATGACCGAGGTGCCTTCGGCCTGAGTGGCAAGGGCCATGTACTGGGCCTGCATGTCGGTCGGAAAGCCGGGGTACTCGACGGTGGCAACGTCGGCGGCGCGGAGGCGGCCCTCGCTGCGGACGCGGATGCTTTCCTGGTTGACGTCGAGGCGAACGCCAGCCTCCTCAAGCTTCGAGATGACGGCGGCAAGGTGACCGGGGTTGCAGCAGTCGACGTTGAGATCCCCGCCGGAGATGGCACCAGCGACGAGGAAGGTGCCAGCCTCAATCCGGTCTGGATTGATGCGATGGCGCACGCCGTGAAGCCTGTCTACCCCCTTGACGCGGATGGTGGAGGTGCCTGCACCCTCGATGTGGGCACCCATGCCGGAGAGCATGGCGGCAAGATCGGTGACCTCGGGCTCCTGGGCACAGTTCTCCATGATGGTTTCTCCGTCGGCGAGCACAGCGGCCATGAGGAGGTCTTCGGTGCCGGTGACGGTGATCTTGTCGAAGACGATGTGAGCACCTTTGAGGCGTCCCTGTCCCACGCCCTGGGCGCGTGCCTCGATGTAGCCATGCTCCTGGGTGATGCGGGCACCCATGAGTTCAAGGCCTTTGAGGTGGAGGTCAATGGGCCGGCCGCCAATGGCGCAGCCGCCAGGGACGGCGACGCGGGCCATGCCGGTGCGCGCAACCAGTGGGCCGAGGACGAGCGAGGAGGCGCGCATGGTCTTGACGATCTCGTACTTGGCCTCGGGATCGGAGAGAACGGCGCACTGGATGGTGGTACGGTGCTGGGCACGGCCGTAGCCGAGCTCGACGTTGGCACCCATGGCCTCGAGGAGGCGGCGCTCCGTCTCAATATCACGCACCTGCGGGATGTTTTCGAGAATGACCTCGTCAGCGGTGAGGATGGCCGCGGCCATGCAGGGAAGAGCGGAGTTTTTTGCGCCGGAGACCTTGATGGTGCCGAGAAGAGGGTTGCCCCCGCGGACGACGAACTTATCCATAAAAGGAGTTTACGAAAGAGTGAGGACGGAGGTGAGTGCCGGTGTGGATACAGGCATGCAGGCGCGGCTGTATGGTGTTGGGATGCTACTTTCAGGGAGTTGCCGATGATGGATCGCCGCCGTATTCTGCAGGGTCTGCCGATAGTTGCGTTCTCCGGGACCGCGCTGGCGCAGGGTTCTCGGGCGAGGCAGCCGGAGCGGCGAGGAGCCGCGCAGACCGCACCGGCAGAAGCCTTGCCGCCAACCATTGCCGCGCTGCCCTCGCGCAAGGCAGAGGCGGTGCCGATCACGGTAGCGGAACGGGAAAAGCGGGTGGAGCGCGCACGGGCGCTGATGGGCACAAACCGGATATCCGCGCTGATGCTGGCCGGAGGCACGTCGCTCGCCTACTTCACCGGGTTGCGATGGACAAACAGCGAGCGGTTGCTGGCCTATGTGCTGCCGGCGAAGGGGAACGGCTTTCTGGTATGCCCGGCCTTCGAAGAGGAGCGCATGCGCGAACGGCTGGGCACGATGCCCGGCGGCCAGGACGCCCGGGTGTATGTGTGGCAGGAGGATGAGAGCCCGTACACGCTGCTGCGCAAGGGCCTGCAGGAGAGCGGCGCGAGTGTGGGCCGGCTGGGCATCGAGGAGCGCACGCCCTACCGGTTTGTGACGGAACTGGCGAAGGTGTCGCCGGGATTGCAGGCGGTGGACGGCACACCGGTGACGGCAGGCTGCCGCATGATCAAGAGTCAGGCGGAGCTGGCGCTGATGCGGCTGGCATCGCAGGTGACGCTGCAGGTATATGAGGCAGCCTGGAAAGCAGCTCATCCGGGCATGACCACGGAGGAGTTCTCGCGGTTGATCTCGGTTGGATATGGCCGGGTCGGATTTCCGGGGGAGGCGAGCTGCAACACCGGGGCCGCGAGCGCGCTGCCGCACGGATCGGACCAGCCACAGGTGATCCGGGAGAACGAGATTGTGCTGATCGACGACGGGTGCAGCGTGGAGGGGTACCAGTCCGACCTGTCGCGGGCGTTTGTGTATGGCAAGCCAACGGCGGAGATGGAACGCATCTTCGAAACGGTGCAGCAGGCACAGAAGACTGCCGCGGCGGCAGCGAAGGCGGGAGCGGAGTGCCAAGTGGTGGACGCCGTGGCTCGGCAGGTGATTGCGGTGGCCGGATATGGGTCGGACTACAAGTCGTTCCCGCATCGGGTGGGGCATGGGATCGGGATGGATGGGCACGAGTGGCCGTATCTGGTGAAGGGGAATACGATGCCCATGCAGGCCGGCATGACGTTCTCCGATGAGCCGGGTGTGTACCTGAAAGGGCAGTTCGGCATCCGGCTGGAGGACGACATGGTGGTGACATCGCAAGGAGGGGAGTTGCTGACGCCGCAGAGCCGGTCGCTGACGGAGCCGTTTGGGGTCTAGCGGCTCTTGTTGCGGGTTGCTCGGTTTCGACCCAGAAGGATCGAGGACAGACGCCCCAAAGAGTGTGTGAGTTCCGAAGGGGTTCTCGCGATCGTCAGGGAATCACGCGTTCCTGACGCAGCCGGGCGAAGAGGTCGTAGAAGCTGTGCTCGGTGGTCTGGTAATCAAGAAAGCCCAACCGGCGGCTCTTGCCCATGTCCGTGAGGACCTCGATGGGCCGGCCGAGGTCCGCGTCGGTGTGCCAGGCTGAGATGAGCTCGTTCAGATTCGGCTCGAGAAGGTGGTGCTTGGCCGCTATCTCCGCCCAGAGGGGCGCGGCATCGGCCAGCTGTGATTCGAGCGGAGTAACCGTGCCCAAAAATGGGGAGGGCTCGAGATCAAACCACGCGGCAATGCGCTCCCACATCCAGCTCCAGCGGAAGACGTCGCCGTTGACGACATTGAAGGCCTGGGCGCATGCTGTGGGAGCCACCG
>CAXTSF010000136.1:0-9228 GCA_964246865.1 uncultured Terriglobus sp. | reverse complement strand
GGAATGGGACGCGGCCTGACGATGTGGGCCTGGATGTGCATAGCGCTGCCGACGAATAATTCGTTCAAGAAAAAGGCGGATCCGGATGCAAAAAAAAAAACTGCATCGCCCTCAGGTGTGCCGCAGAGCGGGCCGGCATCGCAGAGCGAGCCCAGGGTGCCGCAGACGGCAGCGGAGGTGGATGCACAACGCGCTGCGGAGCGTCCGGCGCAGCAGACACCGCCCTTGCCGGCCGCCGCCCCGTCCTCGCCCGTCATACAGAATGGGGCGTCTGCGAGTGCGAAGCAGCCGCCGGTAGAGGCCGCGCCCAATCTGCCGTTTGCGCCGGAGCCGCGGCTGGCAAGCGGGCCTGTGCGCTCCGCATTGGGAGCGGCAGCACCGGCCGCGGTTGCGAAAGGTGTGACGACTCCGGTGTCCAGCGGGCAGGCGTTGCGGCTGACGCTGGACGATGCCGTGCGGCTGGGGCTGGAGCGGAGCCTGACCAGCGCGAATGACGCGCAGTCCTTGCGTCGTGCCAATGGCCTGCGACTACAGACCGTGGACGCGCTGCTGCCCCAGGTGACCTTCTCCGGGCAGACATCGACGCGTGAGATCAATCTTGCCGCGCTGGGATTTCAGCCGTCGCTCACCTCAAAGTTCGCGCCCCCGGGGTCGCCGCCCATCAAACAGATCGTGAAGGTGAGCACGACAGGTGCGCAGCTGAACTTGAATCAGCAAATCTTCAATCTGCCGGCGTATGAGGTGTACCGGGCGGCCAAGGACTACACGCAGCAAGCGGAGCTGGCCGTGCTTGCCAACCGGGCAAACACGATTCAGCAGGTGGCGGTGCAGTATCTGCTGGCGCTGTCTGATGTGGCAAGCATCCGCAATGTGCAGGCGCAGGTGAAGAGCGACCTGGAGCTGGAGCGTCAGGCGCAGGCACGCAAGGACGCGGGTGTGGGAACGAACCTGGACCTGATCCGCGCGCGCGTGGAGCGGCAGCAGCGCGAGCAGCAGCTGGTGCAGACCGAGAACAGCTTTGAGAAAGACAAGATCCAGCTGAACCGGTATATGGGATTGGCGGCGGATCAGCCGCTGGATCTGGTGGACGCGGTGCCGTACCGCGAGCTGACCATGTTGCCACTGGAGACGGCGCGGGAGGTGGCATACAGGAGGCGCAAGGACCTGCTGAGCCTGCAGGCGCAGCTGCGTCTGGCGGAGCGGCAGCGTGCGGCGATCCGGTATGAACGACTGCCGGCGGCGAAGGTGAACGGCTTCTACGGGGTGCAGGGTGTAACGCGCGGCCTGTACCACGGCGTGTTCAACCTGCAGGGCGGCATCGATGTGCCGATCTTCCTGGAGGCAAGGATCCGCGGCGACCAGGCCACGGCAGATGCGACATTGCTGTCGCTGCGATCGCAGTTGAAGAGCCTGCACGAGGATGTTGAGGAGCAGCTGCGTTCAGCGATGCTGGACGTGGGAGCGGACCGGGATCTGGTGAACGTGGCCTCATCGAATGTGGACCTGGCGAGCGAAGTGTTGAGCGAAACGGAGATGCGCTACCGTGCAGGCGTGGATGAGGTGTTGCCGGTCGTGCGGGCACAGGCGTCGCTGGCGAATGCGCAGGCGCAGCTGGTGTCTGCGCTGTTCCAGTTCAATCAGTCGAAGCTGGTATTGGCGCGGCAAACAGGTGTGCTGGAAGCGCAGTACGAGACGTACCTGGGCCAGTAGTGAGGCCAGTACAACCCATTGAAGAATCTTGTTGCGCGTGACAGGTCGGGGACGATGCCAAAGGTGGAACCGAGTACGGCTCCTGAGCGCCTCCACTCGGTGAGTTTTCGCAACTACCAGATGGCACGGTTTGCGGTGATCCTGGGAGCCGAGGCGCAGTCGATTGCGGTGGCCTGGCAGGTGTACCAGATTACGCACTCGGCACTGCTGCTCGGCATGACGGGCCTGGCGCTGTTTCTGCCGGGCATTTTGTTTGTGCTGCCGGCGGGGCACACGGCGGATCGCTACAACCGGAAGCGCGTGATCCTGGCCTGCTATGTGCTGCAGGCGGTGGCGACCTCTGTGCTGCTGTGGTTGGCGTATCACGGAACGCGCAGTGTGGCGGCTCTGTACGGGACCCTGTTCTTGATTGGGCTTGGCCGGGCCTTTTCCGGACCGGCGAGCTCGGCGATCCTGCCGACGCTGGTGCCGAAGGGCGTCTTTGTGCGGGCGATGACGTGGGGCTCGGCGGTGTTCCAGACGGCAAACATTCTTGGCCCGGCGGTGGGCGGTGTTCTGTTTACACTGGCGCTCCCGAAGCGGTGGGCAAAGCTGGACGGAGCGCCCATCGTGTACCTGTTCACACTCACAACCATGCTGCTGTTCCTGACGCTGGTGAGCACGATTCAGCCGAGGGATGAGCCGGCTCCGAAGCGCGGCTTCACGGTGGACACGATGCTGGCGGGCTTTCATTACGTGATGCAGGCGCGAGTGCTGCTGGGGTCGGTGACGCTGGACATGTTTGCGGTGCTGCTGGGCGGAGCGGTGTCGCTGATGCCGATCTTTGCGCAGGACATCCTGCATGCCGGGCCGCGCGGTCTGGGTCTGCTGCGCGCGGCACCGTCGATCGGCGCGCTGGCCGTCTCGCTCCTGATGACGCGCTTTCCGATCCGGCGAAGGGCAGGTATGTTGATGCTGGTGTGTGTGGGCATCTTTGGCGTGGCAACGGTGGTCTTCGGGATGTCGCGATCGCTGCCGGTGTCACTGCTGGCGCTGCTTGTCATCGGTGCGAGCGACAATGTTTCGGTGATCGTGCGCGGGTCGATCCTGCAGCTTGGAACACCCTCGGAGATGCGTGGACGCGTGTCCGCGATCAACTGGTTGTTCATCGGCGCCTCGAACGAGTTTGGTGAGTTTGAGAGTGGTGTGACGGCGCACTGGTTTGGCGCGGTGCGCGCGGTGATCTATGGCGGTGTGGCGTCACTAGCCGTCACCGGGCTGTGCGCGTATCTCTTTCCGAAGCTGCGGAATGTGGATACGCTGGATGCGGAGTCGCTGCTGGCGGCGAACAGCAGCTATGCGGCAGCAGAGCCGATGGACGGAACGTTGGCCTAGCGCGAGAGGATCATAAGAGCAAACATGGCGGATGAGGAACAGGAAGACAGCTCAGGCGGAAGCACAAAGAAGCTGGTTGCGGTATTTACTTTGCTGGCGCTGCTGGCGGTGTCAGCACGCATTTACTTCTTGCAGCGGGAGCGGCATCGCGAGGCAACGGCGGTCGCACCCGATCGCACGCCGGACTACCACGTTACCGCGGATGATGTGGTGGTGCCGCGCAAGCTGTACGCGTCGTCGCTGAAGGATGTGCGCGACCTGAACGGCAAGCGGGTGTGGGTGTTTGCGGCGGGCCAGATGCGGCTGTATCCGGCGACTGCCGCGCATGTGGACTATGCGCATCCCGGCGGTCTGCTGAAGGGTGCGGAGCCGCTGGACGTCGTGAACTTCATCGAGCAGGTTGCGCCAGCGGGTGTGTACAACATTCCGCGCGGAGACAAGCACGTGCTGATGCTGTTCCATCGCGGGGCTGAGCCGGCGAAGTTGTATGCAACACCGGTTGGCTCTGAGCAGGGCGGGTCATACACGTTCTATACGGACGAGGCTTTCTTCTACGACGATCCGCACGTGCTTTACAAGCACTGGCCGGCACCGGTTTGGGCGGCGGTGGACGAGCACCGGGCCGTTGCCGGCATGAATGAGCGACAGGCAAACCTGGCGCTTGGGCAGGTGAGCACGCCGGGGCCGGGCACAGTGGGCAACCGCACAGTGACGTACAGCAACGAGGGTCATCCGGTGACGGTGACGTTTGCCGGGAACAAGGCGACAAAGGTGAGCGAGGGCCCTTAACAGCCCTCGCTCTTACTTTGCGAGGCGATGGCGGTCAGACCGCGGTGAGAGCCGGTTGACGAGCCTTGATGGTCGCGTGAATGCCGTCCCATAGCCGCAGGCGTGAGCGCAGGGCCTCGGTTGCGGCCGCTGTTGCTTCAGACCATTTCAGGTCGTCGTCGCCGCAGAGATCGGCGACCATACGAAGGGCCATGGGACCGTGTTCCTCGCCGTCGACCTCGATGTGGCGCTCGAGATACCAGATAAACGTGGAGAGGCGGCCGGCGAGTTCGGCATTGAGATCGCGTACGAAGCCTCGGAACATGTCCGGGATAAGGTCCTCGCGGCCAAAGGTAAAGGCGGCGGCGATGATGTGCAGCTTGCTCCCGGCGATGGTGGCGAAGGTGTCATCGACGAAGCTGGCGGCAGGGGCTGGGGCCGCAGAAAGGGCGCGGGTAACGGAGTCTCCGCGGCGGATGGCTGCCAGGAAGGCCTCGATGGGCAGCGTGTCGGAGCCGCACTCCCGCATGGCGCTGAGGTAAAGCTCGAAGTGGCTCAGCGGCGTGCCTTCATAAAGGTCGCTTTCCTCGCCGAGAACGATCTCGTTGATCAGGCGGCGGCTCTCCGGAAAGAGGGAGGGTGACCAGGGGAGATCGACGGAGGTGAGGCCGCGCTGGAGGGCTTTGAGGAGGCTCATGAAGTCCCAGACGGCGAAGACGTGCGTCTGCTGAAAGAGATGGAGGTCTTCGATGGAGCGAATGGACCGGTAAAGAGGGTGTGCGGCGAGCCGCTGATAGAGCGGCTGGATGGTGTTCTGTAACGTTTCGATGCGGGTCATCGTGAGTCCTCATCTAAGCGACGCAGATACTCCCAGGCGTAGATGCCGCTCTCATGGCCGTCCGCCCACTTGAATTTGATCGCGTAGCGGCCCACGGGCGTGGCTTCAAGCGGGCGTGCTGGCGGCGTGTACATGGGGAGCAGGGAGGCGGGTGCGGGCCTCCGCTGGCCGGGCTTGCGGCCGTCGGCCTCGCGCTGCTCATGGCAGGTGGCGCAGGGGCAGGCTTCGCGCAGAAAGGGAAAGGTCCAGTGGGAGCGGTGGCCGTCCTTCCAGTCGATAGCGAGGCCAGTGCCGGCGGTAACTTCGACCCGGATCTTTGCGGGGGTCACCTCGCCATCGGTGAGTGGACGCTCGGCCTGGACGGCACGGCGCGATTGCTCTTCCGTGAGGATGCGGATGCCTTCGTGGCTCATGGCAGCTCCTGGGTTGCGTTGCGATCAAAGCGCAGCTTCAGAATAAGTATGGCGAGCGAAAGGCCGAGTGTGGCGGCGTTGGAGACGATGACCGGCCAGGAGCGGACAGCAATGCCATAGATGAGCCAGAGCAAGACGCCGAGCGAGAAGAGGAGAAACATAGGAAGGGAGATGTCCTCCGCGGAGCGCCGCCGGAGGATGCGGGCAAGCTGCGGCACAAAGGCGGTTGTGGTGCAGAAGGCAGCGGCGAAGCCCGCGAAATCAATGAAGCTGCGACTCATTGGATGCCCCGCCCAATCCAGAAGAACCAGCCGGAGACGCAGACGCGGATAGCAACCACCGCGGCCCGCAGCAGCCCCGGGCTGAGGCGACGGGCGTATCGTGCGCCGAGATAGCCGCCGGATGCAGCGAAGACCATGGCGAAAAGGCAGAGATGCCATACGACAGCACCGCTGAGGATGAAGGTGAGAACCGCACACAGATTGCTCAGACAGGCGGCGAGGATCTTCATGCTGTTCAGCTCGTGCATCTTTTCAACACCGAGCACGGCGAGCGCGGACATGATGAGGAAGCCGGCACCTGCGCCGAAGTAGCCGATGTACACGCAGGTGGGCAGAAGCACGAGGATAAGGGGCAGCTGTGCGACCGGCCGGATGACTTCCGGATTTGCCGCGCGGCGGCGCAACCAGGCTGAGAGCCTGCCGGAAAGCCCGAAGATGAGTGTTGCCACCAGCAGCAGCCAGGGAAGCACGCGCAGAAAGGTTCCCTGGCGGGTGTGAAGCAGAAGCACGGCACCGGCGATGCCGCCAACAACCGAACAGCCAATGACCGCGGGCAGCAGATCACGGCGGAGATCGCTCCGCAGGGTGAGCACGGAGCTGAGCTGGCCGGGCCAGATGGCAACGGTGTTGGTGGCGTTTGCCTGCACAGGGGCGATGCCCATCGCCATCATGGCGGGGAAGGAGAGAAAGGAGCCTCCGCCGGCGACCGCGTTCAGAGCACCCGCGACAAAGATAGCCGACACCAGCCAGGCGAAGTGCACGTGGGTCAGCAGCGGAGCCATGCCCCATTTTAGAAGCCCGGCTCCGTCGCGTAATTAGAGGTGTGCGAACTCCGGGGTGGCGGCAATCAACGATTGCGTGTAGCTCTCGCGCGGATGCTCGCAGACCTCCAGAACGGGGCCGGTCTCCACCATGCGGCCGTGCTGCATGACGGCGACGCGGTCGCACAGATAGCGGACGAGCGGCATGGAGTGCGAGATGAAGAGGCAGGTGAGCCCGTGCTCCCGCTGCAGGCCACGCAGCAGATTGATGACCTGTGCGCCAACGGAGACGTCGAGTGCGCTGACCGGCTCATCGAGGACGAGGAACTCCGGACGAAGCGCGAGGGCCCGCGCGATGTTGATGCGCTGCCGCTGGCCGCCGCTGAACTGGTGCGGGTAGCGGGAGAGGGCGGATGCGTCCAGGCCTACCTCGCGCAGCATGGCGATGAGACGTGCTTCCAGAGCGGCGCCCCGCATTGCCTCCTCGCGGTGGATGGCGAATGGCTCGCCGAGGATCTCGCGCACACGCATGCGCGGATTCAGGGCGGCGTAAGGATCCTGGAAGACGATGCCCATGCGGCGGCGCAGCCCTCGCATCTTCGCGGGTGTGGCGGCGAGCACGTCGATGCCGTCAAAGTGCACGGTGCCGCTTGTGGCCTCGACAAGCCGCAGGAGCATGCGGGCCACAGTGCTCTTCCCGCTGCCGCTTTCGCCGACGAGGCCGAGGATCTCTCCACGCGCGACCGAGAGGCTGACACCCTCGACGACGACGGACTTGCCGTAGCGTTTGGTGAGGCCGGAGGCGATGACCAGGGGCGGGGCCGGTGCTGCCATGAAGCGGATGCTACCATCGCGCGCGGAGGTGTCAGCGATGCCGGGAGCACTGGAAGGCAAGGTCGCGATTGTGACGGGAGCCTCGTCCGGATTGGGCGCGGCGACGGCACGGCTGTTTGCACGGGAGGGCGCGAAGGTGCTGCTGACTGCACGGCGGACGGACCATCTGCTGCGCCTTGTGGAGGAGATCGAGAGTGAGGGAGGGAAGGCGGTGAGCCTTCCCGGAGATGCCGCCAAGGAGGCAACAGCGCAGGCTGTTACGGCGATGGCCGTGGAGCGCTTTGGCCGGGTGGATGTCTTGATCAACAACGCCGGGCAGGGAAACTACAAGCCGCTGGTGGAGACGTCGGCGTCTGATTTCGACGAGCTGGTGAACGCCAATCTGCGCTCGGGCTTTGTGTTTACGCGGGCGGTGGTGCCGGGGATGATCGCCCAGGGAAACGGGACGGTGGTGTTCATCAGCTCTGTGGCCGGGCTTGCAGGCGCGGCCAATGAGAGCGTGTACTCCGCCACAAAGTTTGCGCAGGTTGGGTTTGCGCAGGCGCTGGATGCGGAGCTTCGGCGGCATGGCATCAAGGTGGAGGTGATCTGCCCGGGCGGGATCAAGACGGAGTTTGCCATCGGGCGCGGACGCGAGGCGGAGTCGATCGCGAAGAGCACGATGATGGACCCTGCAGAGGTGGCGCAGGCTGTGCTCTTTGCGTGCACGCTGCCGCCGAATCTGCGGGTGCCGGCGATGACGGTGCGGCACATGGGTTGAGGCTTGGCCGGAGGTCTACACGGGCGGGTGCAGCTTGTGGAAGCCGGTCTTCTCCTGGTAGAGCTCGGCGAAGCGGAGGAGGCGTGCGTCGTCGTAGAGCCGGCCGAGGAAGGTGATGCTGACGGGAGTGCCGGGGCCGCCGATGTTGTCGTCGTCCTCGTCAGCGGAATGCGGCGGCGCGGGTGCGTCTTTGCCGCGCAGACCGTTCGGCAGGATAACGGCCGGGTGGCCGGTGAGGTTGGTGGCCACGAGCTGCTCGCCGCCGCTGGGCGTGACGATGATGTCCACGTGGCGGAAGAGCTCATCCATGCGCTTGATCGCGACGGAGCGGGCACGCTGCGCCTGGACGTAGTCAACGCCGCTATAGAAGCGAGCGGTGCGGAAGGTGTTGGGCCAGTCGTCCTTGCCTTGCGCGGTGAGGAGGCGGTCGCGACCGCTGCGGGTGAGTTCGTCAAAAGCCGCGGCGGCCTCCACCTCCAGCACGGGAACAATGGCACCGTAGGGCACGTCGGGAAGCTTGACGGGAATCAAAGTGACGCCCATGCCGCGAAGCACGTCGAGAGTAGCCCGGTCGTAGCGGTTGTCATAGTTGCGGCGCGCAAGGCCTCGCTCGCGGGAGGTGCGCTCGGCTTCGGTCTCCGGCTTGGCGGCGGATGGATCGGGTTTGCGCGCCTCCGGTGTCTGGAAGGCCTGCTCCAAATAGCCGATACGCAGGGATTTCAGATCGGGACTACTGTGCGGTGTGAAGACGATTTGAGGGACGGTGGCGTCCTTGCCGTCCGGCCCGCATAGCGTGCGCATGATGAGGCTGGCGTCTCCCGCGCTGCGGGTGAGCGGACCGAGCTTGTCCATGGACCAGCTGAGCGCCATGGCACCAGTGCGCGGGACGAAGCCGAAGGTGGGCCGCATGCCGGTGACGCCGCAGCGGGTGGAGGGCGAGGAGATGGAGCCGAGAGTTTCCGAGCCGATGGCGAAGCCAACGCAACCCGCGCTGACCGCGGCCGCCGAGCCAGCGGAGGAGCCGCTGGAACCCTGCGCGGGATTCCACGGATTGCGTGTCTTGCCGCCAAACCAGACATCGCCCATCGCGAGTGCGCCGAGAGTGAGTTTTGCGATGAGGACGGCACCTGCCTGGTCCAGCCGGCGAACGACCTCCGCATCCTCATCGAAGGTCTGCCTCTGAAAGCCGCCCGCACCCCAGGTGGTGGGATATCCCTTCACGCTGAGCAGATCCTTCGCGCCCCAGGGAATGCCGTGCAGCGGACCCTTGTAGCGCCCTGCGGCGATCTCGCGGTCGGCCTGTGCCGCACGGTCCATGGCGCGATCGTCCAGCGGTGTGATGACGAGATGGAGTTTGCTGTCAAGCCGTTTGAGGCGGCTGAGATAGAGCTTTGTGAGATCGACGGAGGTCAGTCTTCGGGTGTGGAGCAGCGTGGCGAGCTCGGTCACGGTGGCGAAGGCGAGGCTTTCTTCCTTGCCGAGGAGGCCG
>CAXTSF010000135.1:7825-9228 GCA_964246865.1 uncultured Terriglobus sp. | reverse complement strand
ATGCCGCCGACGAGAGCGAAGGCCCAACGCTGCAGCGTGGGTACGCGATAGCCGACGACCAGCAGCGGCAGTGAGCAGGCAAGCGTCAGCAGCATGGTGCCAATGGTGGCCGGCAGCCGCAGCACTCGCCGGCTGAGGAGGCCGAAGAGAGCGGCCAGCGTGGCGAGAATACTCAGCGTAGTGAAAAGGCTCACGATTTGGTTCTACAGGGAATCGGGAGGGGGCGCGAGTGACAGGCCAGGGTTGCCGGCCTAATCAGCCACAGAGTCGGAGACCGGCAGATCGAGGCCGGCGAGCCGGTAGAGCTCCGGGCGGTGCCGCTGCCAGAACTCCTCCATCCATACGTCGGCGGGGCGGTCAAAGTAATCCCAGGGAAGGTGCGGGACGTTGCTGCCGACGAAATGCGCGCCGCAGGTACCCAGTTCCGTGGAGCGCGGCCAGAAGGGCGAGCAGATGGTGACCTCATCGGTGCGGACCAGATATGCGGGAGAGGTGTGTGAGAGTGCTGCTGCCTGCAGACCCTGTTCGTCGAGCTCCGAGGTGAGCAGGAGCGGTGCCTTGGAGTCAATCTGCGCCTTCGCCAGCACCGCTTCCATGGCGGCCTGCAGGTTGAAACCAGGTGGGAGGCCACGGATGCCGGAGTTTTGATTGCCGGGCGGGCAGAGGGCGTCGAAGATGCCGAGACAACGCTCCGTATCCTCCGCAATCAGGCAGCGTTCGTGCTGTTCCAGCCAGGCGCGCATGCCATCGGGCAGAGCCCACAGCAGGCAGTCGTTGTCGAGGGCGATCTCATGCCGGTCAGGGAAGCTTTGCAACGGCGCGAGCTTCCATCCCGCGCCCTCCGCCATGGCCGGCGGAAAGAGCGGCCGCAGAAAGCCGGGAATGTCGTCGAGGGTGGTGGCTCGCCACTCCACGTGGACAGGCAAGGGGCCCGCGCGGCGGGCGGCTTCTGCCGCATCCACACCATTGACGCAGACACGGTACCGGGCAGCCGGACCGAAGAGCCGGAAGGCGCAGCCGATGGAGAGCCGCAATAGTCCATACGACCGCTCGCGCCCATTGCCGATCGTCCAGCGTATGCCCACGTGCGAGCCGTACCGTGCGGCGGCTATGGCGCTGCCTCGTGCCACTGCGAAATTCGGTGCTGTGCCGGGCTGCTGGACGAGTAGGAGGGACGCCATGCGAAGCCGAAGGTGGGCACGAGCGTGGGACGCCACATCTGCTTGTAGGCTTCGCCGCCGCGCAGCATGTCCATGGTGCGGACACCTTCGGAGAGCGCGGCCTCTGCGGCGAGCGCCTGCAGCAGCGTTCCGGGCTGCAGATCCGCGTGGGCGAGGCTGTGCCCGTTCAGGTACAGGTACTGCGTTCGTTCAGGCCGGTCCGGCGGGTCGATCAGTGAGTAG
>CAXTSF010000135.1:3895-7815 GCA_964246865.1 uncultured Terriglobus sp. | reverse complement strand
GTGAGTAGACGACCGCGATAGTCTCACCCTGGAGCGTGAGCCCACACAGGCGAAGCAGGCCGGCCGCCTGGAGCTGCGGGATGGCTTCGCGGTGCCAGGCGAGCACCTGTGGGTCGGCTAGCACGCCAGCCTCTCCCGCACTCCGCCAGCGACCGGTGTGCTGCTCAACGAGGGTTTCGAAGAGCGCGGAGCAGTTCATCGTGGTCGCCGTGATCAACGAGAGCGTGCCGCGTCCGATGGCGGCATTCCGAAAGTAGAGAACATCGGAGCGCAGCTTCCTGGGAAGATCGCGCACAGGCACGGCGGCGCATCGCGAGGTGGGCTCGCCCGGGTAGCGCTCCACCGATGCGGCGGGCATCTGCCCCATGGCCTGCCGCAAGGGTGAAGCTTCGCGGAGCTGGGTCAGGTGAGCGACATCCCAGCGGGCATCTTCTCCGGCCAGCTTGAGGGCAACGGCGAGGATTTCCGCGCTGCACTCCGGTTCGAAGATGCCGTCCAGATAATCGGAGGTGCCTGCGCCGATGAGGAGCAATTGCCGCCCGTCCTGTGCGGCATCGTAGTGGACGTAGAGCGGAAGAAGAGCGATGAGGCGTTCTTCGCGGTGTATGGAGATGGCGCGCAGGTCCTCTGTGCCAAAGCTCCGCCACCATGGCAACAGCCACTCCGGCCGCTGAAACGGTGTGGCTCGAGGATCGCGCAACCATAGCTCGATCCAGGCTGGCCGCAGATCTTCCAGTTCCGCATGGGTTCGCAGGACGCGATACTGAGGCGCGTCAGGCACACAGCCTCGCGTTGCCTGTGTGCGCCATGTGCAGTTCGTACAGTTCCTGATACTGGCGCGTCATGCGACTAAGGCTGAAGCGTTGTGCGGCAGCGCGGCGGCAGGCCTTACGGCTCAGCGCGCCGGCTCTGGCGAGTGCCTCCGCCATGGCGGCCGTGCTGTTGACAAGGAACCCAGTTACGCCGTCTTCAACAATCTCCGGCAGCGCACCGGAGCGGAAGGCGACCACAGGCGTTCCCGCGGCGAGTGCCTCCATGGCGACCAGCGAGCTTGTCTCCGGCGCAAGTGTCGGCAGCAGCAGGCAACGCGCCCGCTGCAGCAGATCCCGCTTGCGCGCCGGATTCAGTGGGCCGAGGAAGCGATGCCGCGTGCCGTGCACATCCGCATGGAGGCGGGGCAGGATCTCTTCGTCGAAATAGTCGAGGTGTGCGCGATAGGGGAAGGTCTGGCCACCGAGCAGCACGGGCACACCGGCCAGCGTGCCCGCGTCCAGCGCCGCGTGCAGATTCTTCTCCGGGCAGATGCGTCCGAGCGCAAGTGCGAAGGGCTCCCCCGCCTGTGCCCCCGCCTGTGCGTAGGGCTGCGGGGTGGACTGCGAGTTGCGCCGCGCCTTGGGCAGGGAGAGCGCCACGCCGTTCTCAACGACCGGGCAGTGCCGCCAGGACGGGGGCATGGTGTTGCGCTGTGCATGGGAGACGCACTGCAGCAGGGTGTTCGGTCCGAGGCTGGACCATATCGTCTCCGGATACCAGGATGGCGGCATGTGCAATGTCACCAGTACAGGGATGTGCGGCGGTATACGGTAGCTGCTGAAGTCGAGCCCGTGCATATGAACGAGATCCACTTCGTGCTCCGCGAGTGCACGATCGATGGCGGCCTGGAAGTGCCTGCGATGCGCGGCGTGATCGGCGTCGTCCAGAACGCCTCCTGGTAGTGGCACAGCGTATAGCTCGCCCGCTGCCGTTGAGCCCTCGCATGCAACAACGACCGAGCGGTTTCCCGTGGCAGCGATGGCGGCGTCAAGGTCGGTAAGAATCTGCTCGGCGCCGCCGACGGCATGCAGCCCGACCGGTGCGAAGGGGTACGCGATGCTCAGGACCGTGCGGCTCACGCTGCAGTCATCTCCTGCGCAAGCAGCCCGTCTGCCGCCCTTGCCAGAGCGCAGAAGCGGGCGGAGCGCATGCCCCATGGAAAGCCGTCGTAGAACACAGGCGGTGCATGGGGCGGCCGTGTGAAGTCGTACCGCGGTGCAAGGCGAAAGGTCTCGTGATCGACGCCGAAGGCTTGCAGCGTCTCCTGTTGTGTATGGAAGCAGGCGAGCAGAGCGCGCTTTTGCCGCTGCTCCTCTGCGGAGAGCGCGTAGAACAAGGTCGCCGGCTGGGAAGGATGGGGGAGAAAGGTGCCGGTTCGAATGCCCTCCGGGCCGAGATGGTAGGAAGCAGCTTCGATCAACACCGGCGGGGCTACGCCCTCACACGCGAGCAGGGCTGCCGCGCGGTGGGCGGCGAAGGCGCAGGCGTCGTGGTCCGGATGGCCGCCCTCATGGGGATGGGTGAAGAGGACCTCAGGCCGCTGCAGACGCAGGCGCGCCAGAAGGGCGTTTGTGATTTCGGTGAGCTGGAAGCTGGCCTGCTGGTCGGGAAGGTTCAGCGACTCATGCGTGACGGACTCCATGCCGGCGAGAGTCAGGGCCGACTGCAATTCCTGCTCCCGCGCGTCGCGGTACCCGGCAAAGCTGGCGAAGCTGTGCTTGCGGCTGTCCTCCTCGTTGCGCGGTGCACCGTCGGTGGCGTGCAGGATGTGCGCGGCTCCGAAACGGCCAAGGCGCGCTCCAAGAGCGATTACCTCGTCATCGGGATGGGCAAAGAAGAGCAGCGACCGGGGTGGTACTTCCTCGGATCCCTGGGGTGCCGTAGCGCGACGCAGCAGGTCAACCTTATCCTGTCTTGCTGCGTGTTCACTTGCTCTTTCAAAGCTCACGGCTGGTAGATGCGGTGGCGAAGCGCTGGGCTGCCATGGTGCCCATCTCCGCCATTCCGGCAAGGAGCGGGCTAGCGGCGCCCCCGGCGCAGCAGCACCGGTGAGAAGGTGGCGAGGAAAGCAATCAGCAGCAGTGCAGGCAGCGCGCCGCGCGACGAGGTCGCCTGAAAGAGTGCCCATGCGGTGAGTACCCAGAAGGCCATGTTTGCCGACGCCGCCAGGTACACCCAGTCGGAGAACTTGTGCTGGTCACCAACAAAGTCCATGTCGCGCAGCAGCGGATAGGGTGTGGCCGGCGTGAGCGTCCGGCGCAGCACAAGCACCGGCAGAAGATTGAGTCCGAGCACCAGGGCAAGCCAGACCAGCGGGGCAAACGGCGCTGTGTAGCGTGGAGCAACGAAGCGTGTGACAGCGATCGTGAGCAGTACGTTGGCCGTGGCACCGGCGTTGACGAGAACCGGGAAGTGGAGCATGTCGGTAAGCCGGTTCATCTCGTTCAGCCGCTTGTCTGCCCCACGCATGCGTCACCCCTCCCATGGCCTCACTCCGCCAGTTGCGGGAAGGATGAACCAAGTCTACGGTGAGAGCATGCGTCCGTCTTCGATCACCGAATCTGTCTGGGATTATCCCCGGCCGCCGCGTTTGGAACCCAGCCCGCGCCATCTGCGCATCGTGCACGCAGGCGAGGTGATTGCGGATACGACGCGCGCGCTGCGCATCCTGGAGACGAGCCATCCACCGGTCTACTATCTGCCGCCGGCGGATGTGGCCATGCACTTGCTGGTGCCCTCGGCGCGTCGAGACAGCTTCTGTGAGTTCAAGGGCATCGCGCGGTACTGGACGCTTTCACTACCAGGTAAGTCCGCCGTTGCCGATGTCGCCTGGAGCTACGCCGACCCATCGCCGGGCTACGCGGACCTGCAGGATTACCTGGCCTTCTATGCGAGCCGCGTCGATGAGTGCACCGTGGATGGCGAGCGCGTTCAGCCGCAGCCTGGCGACTTCTACGGCGGCTGGATTACCTCTCACGTGACCGGGCCTTTCAAGGGCACACCGGGGACGCTCGGCTGGTGAGGGCGGAGTATGCGAGCCGGGCACGTATACTCAGAGCAGCAGGCGGGTCGCACGATCGCTGCGGTGTGCCTTTAGAACACCGCAG
>CAXTSF010000135.1:0-3885 GCA_964246865.1 uncultured Terriglobus sp. | reverse complement strand
GCGCCCCGCGTGTTGACCGGCAGTATACTTGGGCTGCAGGCGGACCGAACGATCGCTGCTGCTGTGCGCACGTTTGTCGCAGCAGGGGAGGAAAGTCCGGACTCCGAGGGGCAGTGTGCCGGGTAACGCCCGGGACCGGCGCGTCAAGGCGCCGGGACGGCCAGTGCCACAGAGACGATACCGCCATTCGCCAGCACGGGGCCTATCCCTGAGCGCAGCGGAGGGTAAGGGTGAAAAGGTGCGGTAAGAGCGCACCGCGCCGGCAGCGATGCAGGCGGCATGGTAAACCCCACACGGAGCAAGACCAAATAGGCGGGAAAACGCAGCGCCGTTCGCGACGCTGCTGCGCGTGCCGGCCCGGTGCGCCAAACTCGCGGGTAGGTTGCTACGAGCTGTCGCAGCAATGCGCAGCCTAGAGGAATGATCGTGCAGCGCGCGCAGGCGTGTGGACAGAATCCGGCTTACAGACCCGCCTGCTACAACACAGGGTTCAAAGCTTCGATTGGAAGAGATTAGAGGATAGGTGGAAGTCTAGGGCTGAAAGACAGGGCAAGATTCCCTTGGCTTCCAACCCTCAGCTATACGAGCTACTTCTTTGCGCCTTAAGAGATAAGGTAAGTTGAGAGTTAGAGCCGGATGTCTTCATGCCTTCCAACTCTCAACCTTTAGCCTTCCAACTCTCAACTCTACGAAACTACTTCTTCTTGCCGGCCCGGTAATTGGAGGTCACCTTGTCATCGAAAGCAGCCACAATCTGCTTGATCTCGGCGGCGTGCGGTCCAGTCGGCGCAAGCTCGAGATACTTCTCGTAGGCTTCCACCGTTCCCGGGGGCGGCACGATCTTCTGCGATTTTGGGTCAACAGTCGATTTATCAATCAGCGACTGGCCTTTGATGTAATACGCATCCGCGCGAGCCGGATCGGCGGCAATGGCCTTGTCGGCCGCGCTTGCTGCTTCGGTATGGCTGTTTGCGTTATAGAGCGTTGCCGCCTCATTGAAGTAGTACATGCCTGCCTTGGCCGGCTCGGCCTGCGCTGCCTTCTCGTAGGCGTCGTTGGCCTCCTTCGGCTTGTTGCTCTTGGCATATGCCTGGCCCAGGTTGTTGTAGGCACCGCCGGCAACGCTGGGGTTCGGCTTCTTCGAAGCAGCGTTCAGATCGACGGCCTTTTGGAAGGAGGTTGCCGCATCATCATATTTCTTTGCGCCAAGCTGAGAGTTCCCCAGCTCCAGCCACAGAATTCCCTCATCCGGCTTCTGAGTGGTGGCCTGAGTCATGGTTGTGACGGCTTCGTCATACTTGCCAGCCTTTTCGGCTTCGCGGGCCGAGGTGAGCATCGCGTTCAGGTTGCCGACTTTCTGGTTGGCAGCCACGTCCGCGGAGATCTTCTTCTTGTATTCTTCGACATTCTTACGGTCCTCGGGTGAGAGAGCCTTGAGGAACTCCTCCCGGGTCATGTCGTCATTCACGGTCAGGCTGTCACCGGGCTTGACTACAACGTTGTCGACATAGTCGACCGACTTACCATTGTCGACATAGATAAGGACATAGGTGCCGGGCTCAATACCCTCGCCTTTGTAGTCGCCATTTGCGTCTACGGGGAAGGTGTAGAGGTACTTGCGATCCTTCTCCGGGGTAGTCCGATCCTTGGTGAGCTTTACCTCACCGCTGTGCTGGGCCACACCGGCTGCGTTCTGCACGTGCCCATGGATGCTGGCCGGTCCCGTGGCCTGAGCCCGCAGAAGACCGGACGAAAGGAATGCCGACGTAAGAGCAACTACCGCTGTACCGCGAAGAGAAACGATCGTCTTCATAGAAGTTTTGACTCCTTGTTGATCTCAAACAGAAGCATGGACGTAAGAAAAGAGCATCAGCGTTGGTCCCGCGTTGCCTGTGTCTCCGAAACCCAAACCGCGGTTGCGGGGCTTAGCGCGTTTGATACGGTACCGGGTCCGTGATGCCGGCTTCGCGAAAGGCTATGAGCCGAAGCGCGCAACTCTCACAAAGGCCGCAAGCGACCTCTTCGCCGGAATAGCATGACCAACTTACATGGAGAGGTGCGCCAAGTTCAACACCCAGCCGGACGATCTCGCTCTTCCGCATCGCGATGAGTGGTGTTGTGACACGAATGTCACCCTCGCGGGTACCCTGCTGGATGAGCGCATTGAAGGCGTCGTAATAAGCGGGCCGGCAGTCCGGATAGCCCGAGCTGTCCTGCTCAACGGCCCCGATGAAGACGGTGCGTGCGCCCAGAACCTCAGCCCAGGAGACAGCCGCCGCGAGAAAGTGGGCATTGCGGAAAGGCACATAGGTCACCGGTATCTCGTGACCGATGGCCGCCTCCTCTGCCGGGGCCCGCGGTACGGGGATCGAGGGATCTGTCAGGGCCGACCCGCCGATGCGACGGAAGAGATCCACGCGCAGCGGCAGAAATTCGCGAAATCCAAGCAGCCTGGATACGGCCTGCGCGGACTCTAACTCCCGCGCCTCCGTTCGCTGGCCATAGGAGAAGTGCAGCGCGTACGCATGAAAGTCGCGCGCCGCCAGTGCAGCGCAGACAGTGGAATCCATGCCACCGGACAGGCACACCACCGCCTTCTCGCGCGTGCCCGCTGGCGATATCACGTCAGAGCTCATCGCCGTTGTCGGCCAGGGCTGCGCCCTCGGTGGTGTTGCCGGTATTTTCGCTCAGGCCGTCGCCGGTTGGAACGGAATTCAGCAGTGCCCGCGCGGCCTCGGCATCACTTAGCCGGACCTGAAGCCGGGCGCCGCTCATCGGGAGCAGCACATTCGCCTCTTCTCCAGAGAGGAAGGATTCGATACCGGATCCGTCAAGCACGGACTGAGCCAGTTGAGCGTCGCCCACCTCAGAGTAGCTGGCCACTGTTACGTAATCGTCCTCGTCCCGCTCCGTCATTGCTTTCCTCCATCTACCCGGCTAAGACGCAGATGACCGCGCCGCGGCTGCATTGGATCCTTTTGCCTGAGAGACCGGAATGGGTGGCGGAGCAGGTAGAAACTTCCTTCGCCGGGCAGCCTTTACCTTCTCAGAAGGCGGGCAACCCTCGCCCGGAGCACCGCCGGCGGATGGCATATCGCGTAGTCTGGAAGGGTGCGGATCGCTTGCACTGTCAGCGGCAGCAGCAGCCCGCGGGACACTCACCCTGTCTGCGCGTTGGCTATCCATCCCCTACCCTCTGGAGTCTATTCGATATGCGCCCATACCTTCCCGCTCTGGCCCTTGCCCTCGCTGCTCTCTCGCTGAACGCACACGCGGATGAGACCTCCAAGCGCGCCAAGGCCGAGCAGATGCTCTCACTCATCAAGGTCGACACACTGATGCAGCAGCAGCTGAGTGCCCTGCAGGATCAGATCAAGTCGCAGGCCGGTGACGTGGCGAAGACGGCCGATAGTTCGCCGGAGCAGCAGAAGCTGACCACGGATTATCTCGCTCAGGTAAACACCGTCACCACGGACAGCATCAGCTGGACGAAGGTAAAGCCCGGCATTGTCCAAAGCTATTCCGACGCCTTCACGGAGCCGGAGCTGGACGGCATCATCGCTTTCTACAAGACGCCTTCGGGGATGGCGCTGATCTCGAAGACGCCCGAGCTCTCGAACAAGATGCGCGACGTCGTACGCGGCGACATCCAGACCATGCGGCCAAAGCTTCAGGAGCTGACGAAGAACTACCAGGACAAGGTGAACGCGACCAAGAAGCCGGCGCTCAGCACCCTGCCGGATGGCAAGCCCGCCCCTGGGGCTCCGTCGCTGAATCCGCCTCCCACGGCAGCGCCGCCCACATCGACAGGTCCGACACCCGCCCCGGCGCCCAAGCCCTAAGCCTGTGTCCACGGTGTTGACGCTGCTGCTGGATCCGGAGAGC
>CAXTSF010000134.1:4949-9272 GCA_964246865.1 uncultured Terriglobus sp. | reverse complement strand
ATCCGGAGCACTACACACTGCACCTCTCACCCGACTTGAAGGCGGCGACCTTCTCGGGGTCGGAGAGCATTGTTTTGAAGCTGGACGCTTCGGCGAGCATGATCCGCCTGAACGCACTCGACCTGAAGATGACAAGCGTGAAGGCCAGCTATGCGGCCGGTGATGGAGAGGGTGTCAGCGGAAGCGGTGCCGGTGTCGAGCAGCACGAAGATCCGCCTTCCGGTATGAAACAGGTGAACGGCGTTGCCGGCTATCAACCTGAGAGGGAAGAGGTGACGCTCAGCTTCCCGCAAACATTGCCCGCTGGCAAGGTCACCCTATCGCTTGAGTACACGGGTGTTCTGAATGACAAACTCCGTGGCTTCTATCTTTCTAAAACGGCAAAGCGCAACTATGCCGTGACGCAGTTTGAAGCGACCGACGCGCGGCGTGCCTTTCCCTCCTTTGACGAGCCGGCGATGAAGGCCACCTTCGATCTCGCCCTGACGGTGGACAAGGGCGACACCGTGATCGCGAACACGAACATGATCAGCGACGTTCCCGCACCGGCGGGAAAGCACACTCAGGCATTCGCCCGGACACCGAAGATGTCGACATATCTAGTGGCCTTTCAGGTGGGCGACTGGGTATGTACAAAAGGCGAGGCCGACGGCATACCGATCCGCTCATGCTCGACACCGGACAAGTTGGAGCTGACGCACTTTGCGCTGCATGCGGCGGAGCATTTTCTGCATTTCTATAACAGCTTCTTCGGCGTGAAGTACCCCATGCCGAAGCTGGACATGATCGGCATCCCTGACTTTGAGGCCGGAGCGATGGAAAACTTCGGGTGTATCACGTACCGCGAAACAGCTCTGCTGGTGGATGAAAAGCGTGCGCCGCTGTCGGCGAAGAAGCTGGTTGCCGTCGACGTGGCGCATGAGATGGCACATCAGTGGTTTGGGGACATGGTCACCATGCAGTGGTGGGACAATCTGTGGCTGAATGAGGGATTTGCCACCTGGATGGAGTACAAGGCTGTGGATGAATGGCAGCCGGCCTGGAAGCTGTACGAGGACCAGGCATTGAACCGGGAGCGCACACTCGACCTGGATGCTGCGGCAACGACGCGAACCATCCGCTCGCGAGCGGACACGCGGGACGCCATCGATGAGCAGTTTGACGGCATCAGCTATGGAAAAGCAGGCGCGGTGCTCGGCATGGTGGAGCACTACGTAGGCGAGTCGACTTTTCAACGTGGTGTGCACAATTATCTTCAAGCGCATCTGTTCGGCAATGCGACCGCGGAAGATTTCTGGAAGGCCGAAAGCGCCGAGAGCGGCAAGCCGGTAGACAGCGTCCTGAGCAGTTTTGTGACGCAGGAGGGCGTGCCTCAGATCACTCTTGACCGTGCCGGTGCAATCCAGCAGAGCCGCTTCTTTCTCACACCAGCTGAACGGAAGACGGACCAGCACTGGACCCTGCCGGTGTGCACCGGCGAGGGCTGTCAGCTGATCTCGTCGGCTGTGGATCACCTTAGGGGTGCGGGCGATCGTGCCGCGTTATTCGCGAACACAGGCGATCATGGCTATTACCGGCTTCGCTACCCGGAGGCGACCGAGACTGCTCTGGTTACGTCTGCGGAGGGGAAGCTGAGTGCGCCTGAGCGTATCGGGCTTGCAGGCGACCGCTGGGCGCTGACGCGCGCGGGTGAGGGCAGCCTGGGCGAGTACCTGGATGGCACCGCTCTGTTCAAGCAGGACAGCAGCGCCGCTCTGCTCGAACTCCTCTTTCAGAGCTATGACACGGTGCATGACCAGATTGCCTCACCGGAGCAGGGCAAGCGGCTGGATACGTGGATTGTGGCACAGTTCCGGCCGGTCTACGACGCTGTCTCGAAGATGAAAGACAGGTCTCCAACGCTGCCCGTGCGACGTGCGCTGCTTTTCGCTGAGCTCGGACTGGCCGGCGACGCGAAGGCAATCGAGGAGGCTAGAGGTATCAGTGCGCGCTTCCTCAAAGGAGATCAACGGCTTGATCCGCTGATGAGCAGTGCCGCTGTCCAGATTGCCGCGCATGACGGTAATGCAGCTTTCTATGACGCGATGCTGAAGTTCTATCGGGCGACGGGTGACCCGCACGACAAGGAGGTCGCGCTTGATACGCTGGCTCAGTTCTCGGACCCGGCGCTGGTAACGCGAACGCTGGAATTTGCCGTGAGCGGTGAGGTGCGCAATCAGGATAACTGGACCTTGATCGCCATCCTGCTGCGCCGGCCGGAGACGCGTATGCAGACATGGGCGTTCATCAAGGAGAACTGGCCTCGCGTCTCGAAGGGGCTATCTCCATTTGGCGGATCCGGTCTGGTGGGGGCCACGGGCAGCTTTTGTACGATTGCCGAGCGGGACGATGCGCAGCGCTTCTTTGCAGAGAATCGGGTAGCCTCCGCAGAACGTTCCCTGCACAATGCCGGTGAGAACAGCACGGCGTGCATCTCGCTGCGAGCACGGCAGGAGCAAGGGATGAAGGCCTGGATTGCCACTCTGCGCTAAGAGCCTGTGCACTTCAAGGGGGGCGCAGGAGAACCTGCGCTCCTTTCCGCCTTGGCAGACAGCTGAATTTTTGATTGACTCAAACCCGTGCTGACGTGCTACTGCAGGCGGAACCGCTCCACCATCAGCCGCTGAAAACGCGGCCGCCATATCAGGTCGTAGGCGAGTTCTTTCCCGGGAAACATCGCGAGTGCGGCCTCACGGCTGTCCGCGATCATCTGCGATGCCTCTTCAATACTGAGCGAGCCGTCCTGCGCAATCACCTGCATTACCATGTTCATCATCATCTGCAGGCGGCGGATCAGCTTGCGTTCTGCCTCGGCGTCTCCGGCTGCGCTCGTACGTTCGGTTGCGGCCGCATCTCCGGCTGGCTGCGATGCGTGCGTGTCTGTCTCTCCCATTTCTTGTGCCTCCTGCTGGTCATTACTGAGCCTGAGCTGTGTTGTTGGATGACAGCACGACGCTTTCGATGCTGCCGTCCCTTTTGAGTGAAAACTGTACCGCGCCCGCCGTATCGGTGCGCCAGGTTTGTGTGTGCGTGGCCTGTAATCGTTCGAGTACCTCCTCGCGCGGGTGGCCGAAGTGGTTGCCTTTGCCGCAGGAGATCACAGCCTCTCTGGGGCGAAGCGCCTGCAGCAGTTCCGGCATGGTAGAGGTGCGGCTGCCATGGTGACCTACCTTCAGCAACGTCACCGGCTGGGGTGCCTGCGCAAGCATAGCTGCCTCACTCGCGCGCTCGGCATCGCCCTCGGCAAGGATGGAGGCCTGCCCGTATGCGAGCCGCAGCACGAGCGAATCGTCGTTGCTGGGCGTCTGCCGGGGTTGGTAGTTGCGCGACGGACTCCACACCTGAATCTCTGTGCCGCTCCACGGGAGCGTTTCGCCTGCGTAGAGTTGCCGCACGGTGATGCCGAGCTCACCTGCCTCCCTCAGCAACGCATCGAGAGCGGGTGAACTCCCATGAGCGGCAATCCACATCTGCCGCGGGCGAAAGTTGCGCATCACAGTGAGCATGCCGCCGATATGGTCGCTGTGCGCATGCGTCAGCACGATGACGTCCAGCCGCCGGAGCCGGCGCGACCAGAGGAAAGGCGAGACGACCTGCTCACCGACGTCGAAGCTGCTGAGCGATGCCGCCCAAGGCGAGCCAGTGGGGCCGCCGGCGTCGATCAGCATCGAAGCACCGTCGGGGGAGCTGACGAACAAGGAATCACCCTGGCCGACATCGATTGCGGTCAGCGCAAGCCGGTTCCTCTGCAGCAGTGGCGCTACAGGCCAGAGCAGCATGGCAAAGGCGCAGGGGAGCAGTGCCACTGCAAGCAGCCCGACCCAGCGCTGGCCGTGCCGCACAGCCCAGAGGCAGGCGGCCCAGCAGGCGATTGCCGCCGTGACCGCGGCAGCAACCGGTGCGGGTGTGCGCAGGTCGGCACCGTGCATGCGACTGAGAATGCCGAGCACCGCCGAAACCGCGTGCAGCAGAAACGCTGTTGCCATAGCCGGCAGCAGTGCCACCGCAGGATGCACAAACGCAAGCAGAAGCGTCACCAGAGCCGACCCGAGCAGGAGGCCGACCACGGGCGTCGCCAGCAGGTTCGCAGGGAGGGCAAAGGGCGTAATGCGGTGAAAGTACACCGCCATCGGTAATGCCATGACACTCTCAGTGACGATGGCGATGATGGTCAGCTCACCCCACCACAGCACGGCCCGCGCCACAAGCGCAGGAAGTATGTGCCCTTGTCCACCCATCGTTGTAGCCACCCCCTCACCCAGCATGCGCAGAGACACGCGGAAC
>CAXTSF010000134.1:0-4939 GCA_964246865.1 uncultured Terriglobus sp. | reverse complement strand
GGGCGGAAGATGCGCATCCAGGACCACCAGATCCAGCCTGCGCGTGGCGTGCAGATAGGGCGAGATGAGCCGTTCACACAGCGGAATGGCGATGCCGGCGATGGCAACGATGACCAGCATCGTCATCTGAAAGCCCGAGTCGAAGAGCGACGCAGGACGCAGCACCAGGATCGCGAGAGCCGCCGCACCAAGCGCATTCAGCGGACTGCCCTCGCGAGAAAGCGTGCGTGCCAGCAGGACGATGGCTGTCATGAAGAGCGCTCGCTGCACGGGTGCACCGAAGCCGGTCATCAAGGAGAACGCGGTGGTCGCGGCGAGGGAAAAGGCGGCGGCAAGCCAGTCCGGCGCACGAAGGCGCAGCAGAAGCCAGTACAGCATTGCCGCAATCAGGGCCACGTGCAATCCCGCAACAACGAAGAGGTGAAAGCAGCCTGTCCGCTCGAACTGAAGCCGAAGGCTGTGGCTCAGGTGCGAGCGATCGCCGACCAGCATCGCGCTCAGCATGCCCGTGTCCGCGGTGCCAAGGCGAAGCTGCCCGGGAATCCTGTGTGCTGCCTCCCACCTTGCCAGATTCGCGATTCGCCCGGAAGCCCACGCCTGTGCATTTGCCAGCCGGCATGCCAGCGGCAGCCTCTTGCTGTGAGCCAGCAGAATCATCTTCTGCAGGTCAGCGCTGCTCTGCGCGGCGATGCCCTCGCCTGCCAGATACTCCGGATACTGCCACACGCCGGGATCGCGGAAGCGTTGCGGCAGGTGAAGACGCATGGGAAGCGAGATCTGGTCGCCACAGGCGGGCAGCAGCACGGGCGCACCCGGCTTTGCGTACAGGGTGAGACGCACGCCGCCTGCAGCCTCACGCATGGTAGAGCGGTCCGGCGTCACCTCCTCAATCGCGCTTACAAGGAGATCCACCGAGTAGGCGCGCGGAGTGGTGCTGCCGGCCGAGTCTGCCTCGCTGCGCTCCTCCCACACACTGGCCGTGTCGGCCGTCCCGCTGTCCTGCGGAGGGAGGATGCGGACGCGCGTCACCTCGCCGGCTGCCTGCCGGCTCAGACCATCCGCATAGTCCTGAAAACTGGCTGTGGGCAGCACCGGCGGGTGCAGCTCGGCGCACGTCCAACCGAGCGCCACCCACGTGACTGCAAGCGCCGCAATGGCAAGCCGGCGTGCCCTCCACCACGCGGCGAGCGCGATGAGGATCAGCAGGGCAGACATGCAGACCAGCGCCGCCGCGGGCTGCCACCACTGTGCGAGCCAGATGCCTGCAGCGAAGCACGCTGCAGCAAACAGGAGCGGAGCGAGCCGGAAGCGCAACTCGCGAACGCGGGAAAAGGCAGCGGGATGTGCCTCGATCTCAGCGAACAGAAGAGAGCGGGCACCCCGGCCACGGGATGGTAGAGCAGCGTTATCGTCCCTCAGACAGGCTCATCTCCAACGGGCGTCAGCGATGGAAGACTGCGATGGTCTCCATATGAAAGGTCTGCGGGAAAAGATCAAGAAGATGCAGGCGGTGCAGGGTGTAGCCGGATTGTAGCAAGACCTTTGTATCGCGCGCGAAGGTGATGGGGTCGCACGAAACATAGACCATCTCCGGCGCGGCGAGGCGGCACAGCTCCCGGGTCACCGCATCGCCCAGTCCGGCTCGCGGTGGATCCATGACGATCAGTTCCGGAACCGGGCGGCCCGCTTGGTCCTGCAAGAAAGCAAGCACCGTCTGGTGCTCTGCACGGTGCTTCCCGGGCGACGCTTGCAGCGCGCGCGCCAGGTCATCGGCGGCGGGCTGGCCAATCTCCACGGCGGTCACCTCCTGAAAGCGCTCTGTGAGCGGCAACGAAAAGAGACCCGCACCCGCAAAAAGATCATAGGCACGTTTGCCCGTACGGTCGCCGCAGACGAGCTCGACCATGGTCTCCGTCAAAAAGCGGTTCACCTGAAAGAAGGCGTTCCGTGTGACCTGATGGAGCCGGTTCCCGACCTGATAGCTGAGCGCCTGTTCACCCCATCGCGCCACCTCGATTGACCGGGCTGCACTCACTCGCTTGCTGTCACCCGGCAGGGGCTCAGCGATGACAGAAAGGCCGGCTCCAGCGATCTCGGGCAGGCGCTTCTGCCATTGTTCGCAGAATTTCCGGAAAACCGCCGGCGCATCGCGATCCATGCTGGATAGGCTGCTCCCAAGCCGAAGGCTGGCCTGCAGTGCCGTCTCCTGAGTGTTCGTGAAGAGTTCGATCTCCGTCAAAGTGTCAGGCCACAGCACGAGGCCCGCTTTGTAAATCTCCCGCGCTGCCTCAATGGCACGCCAGAGCAGAGGTGAGGCGATCGGACACTCCGTGACAGGCAGGAAGCTGTTCGAATTGCGGCGGTTGTATCCAATCTGATCGCCCACGACCCGGAAACGAGCGCGGTTGCGATAGTGCCATGGCTCGCCGGAGTGCACCTGCAGAGAAACGCCCTTTGCCGCGGGACTAAGCGCGTCCAGCAGCACCTGCTGCTTCAGCGCAAGCTGCGCTGCCTGCGTTGCATGCTGATAGTCGCACCCTCCGCACACGCCAAAATGACGGCAGCGCGGCTTGATGCGCTCCGGGGAGGTCTGCAGGACACGAATCAGCTCTCCCGAGGCAGGCTCCCGGCGGCTTGCTGGCGAAACGGCCCGCGCTTCGATCCGCTCCCCGGGCAGCGTGAAAGGCACCAGCGCTTCATTTTGATCGTGGTCAAAACGTACCGTGCAGGACCCGCCATAGACCGGCTGCATTACGGTAGCCGCTCCTGCGCTCACGCCATCTCCTCTTCGCTCACGCCATCTCCATGTAGAAGAGGCTGAGGCGGGGCAGGCGGTAGTGCTCCAGAAGGCGCTTTTGCAGGAACTGCTGCGTCACCTGCTTCACCTGCACGGCCGCCATCCTTCCCCGATACGGTGCAAGCTCGCGCGCAGCCTGCTCACGCAGAGCGACCGATTGTGCCTCCTCGACAACGAGCAGAAGGGCTGAGAACAGCTTCTCCTCCAGCACGGTCAAGTGGCGCTCCAGGTCTTCGGTGTCCAGTGTGCCGGCAGGTTCAGGGGGAACGGCGGTCTCGGCGGCAAGCTGTCGAAGCCGTGCCGCGACCTGCAGTACAACATCGCCAGCGGGGGGCGAAATGTCTGCTCCCTCAAGCGCGTCGGCGTTTCCACGGAGATAGTTGGAGATGCGCTCACGTTCAAAGCCACTTTCGCCCTTTTCGGGCACCGGCATCTGGGCAGCGCCAACACTCGCCTGCCTCATCTCTTCCACGGCGACCATCACGCTTTGTGCGCACCAGGCAAGACCATTCACTTTGCGGATTCGCGAGCCGGATCTCCGGACGCGCGCGTCATGCCTGTCGAAGGCGTCGTCGATGCCGCGCAACCCTGCCCCAATGGGAATGCCAGCCTCGCGCCAGGTATCGATCAGCGCCCAGTCCAGTGTCGACAGAAGCAGGATGCTGCCACGTCTCTGGCTGAAACGCTGCTCAATCTCCGTGAAGTAGTTGAAGTAATTCTGCACGTCAGGATGGTGGGATCGTGACCGCTGCTGGTTTCTTTCTGCGATCGGCGTTGCGCTCGTACACCATGCACACACCGTCCAGGGTCAAATTCTCATCCACGTGCTGGATGAAGCGCGAGTCCACTGCGATCAACGGTGCAAAGCCGCCGGTCGCTACCACCTTTGTCTCCGATCCAAGCTCCGCGATCATCCGTTCACAGATCCCGTCGATCAGACCGATGTAACCGTAGTAGAGGCCGATCTGAATATTGTCGACCGTGCCCGTGCCGATGATCTTCGCCGGCTTGCGGATCTGGACGCGCGACAACCGGGCCGCCCCCTCAAACAGGGCATTCGCGGAGATGCCGAGACCGGGCGCAATGGCGCCGCCGACGAACTCACCCCTGGGCGAAATCACATCGAAGGTCGTGGCCGTGCCCAGGTCCACGACGATCGTGGGTCCGCCATAGCGCTCAAAGGCGGCGACGCAGTTCACAATCCGGTCGGCACCCGCCTCCGCGGGATTGTCCGTCAGGACAGGCAGGCCTGTCTTGACGCCGGGTTCGACAAACAGGGGTTTCACGCCAAAAGAGCTTTCGCACACCTCTCGCAGCATGCTGTCGACGGGCGGCACCACTGAGGCAATCGCGACACCATCGATACCGCTCGGGTCAACGGCACGCATGGCGAACAGGCCACGCAGATCCACTATCAACTCGTCGCGCGTGCGCCGCAGCGGCGTACCGATGCGCCAGGCGTGCAGCAGCTGCCGGGGAGCATCGCCTGCTGCCGCCCGGTACAGCCCCAGCACCATGTTTGTGTTTCCTACATCGATGGCAAGCAGCATGGAAGGTTCCTTAAGGCCTGTCACGTTCAGGGAAGCAGCGTGCGTACGCCGCCGTGACGCACTGTGTGAAGACTGCCGTCCGGTGTGCGCACCTGGAGGAGGCCCGCACTGTTCAGACCCTCCGTGGCGCCAGTATAGCCGCCCCCCTCGTCCACCCGAACACGCTTGCCGCACACCCATGAGCTGCGTTCGCTGAAACGGGCGAGCAACGTGCGGTCTCCGTTTTCTAGACGAAGCACCTCCTCCGCAATGCCCAGCAGGAGCCCCGGTATCAGAGCCTCACGCGCGATCGATGTGCCTGTTTCGATAAGCAGGGAGGTTGCCGTCTGCAAATGAGCCGGAAAGCTTCTCTGGGCGAGATTGACGCCGATCCCGATCACCGCAAAGCGCAGCGAACCGGCGGGATCCATCGCACTTTCTGTGAGGATACCGCCCAATTTCCTGCCCGCTTCCAGCGTAACCAGATCATTCGGCCAGCGCAGATCGATCCGCAAGCCACACGTTTTTTGCACCGTCCCCTGCGCCACCAGACCCATCGCCAGCGAGAGTTGCAACGCCAGGTCCGCCGGCAGCTGTGGCCGCAACAGCAGAC
>CAXTSF010000133.1:0-9298 GCA_964246865.1 uncultured Terriglobus sp. | reverse complement strand
GCGCAGGGCAAGCCATTGCATGAAATTCTCGGCATCAGCTACATCGCTGCCGATGGCCAGGTGAGCCACAATCCTGACCGCCCGCAGGCTGAGGATCTGGACGCGATGCCCTGGGCGACGAAGATCTACAAACGCGACATGGACGTGACGCGCTACAACGTGCCGTTCCTGCTCCACCCCTATGTCTCGCTCTACAGCACACGCGGTTGCCCGGCGCAGTGCACCTTCTGTCTGTGGCCGCAAACGCTCTCAGGACATGCGTGGCGCAAACGCTCCACCGACGATGTGGCCGCAGAAATGAAGTGGGCAAAGGAGAACTTCCCTGAGGTGAAGGAGTTTTTCTTCGACGACGATACCTTCAACATCCAGAAGGCGCGCACGATTGAGCTCTGCAAGAAGCTGCAGCCGCTCGGCATCACCTGGTCCTGCACATCACGCGTCACCACGGACCGTGACACGCTGAAGGCCATGAAAGAAGCGGGCTGCCGTTTGCTGATCGTTGGCTTTGAATCCGGCGATCCCCAAATCCTCAAGAACATCAAGAAGGGCGCGACTGTGGAGCGTGCTCGTGACTTCGTAAAGGACTGCCACGATCTCGGCCTCGTCATCCATGCCGACTTCATCCTTGGCCTGCCTGGGGAGACGAAGGAATCCATTCGCAACACGATCAACTTTGCAAAGACGCTCGACTGCGAAACGATTCAGGTCTCCATCGCGCACGCCTACCCCGGCACGGAGTTCTATGACTTTGCGAAGAAGGGTGGCTTCATCACCAACGAAGCGATGAACGATCACGGTGGCCATCAGATGGCGCACATCGAGTACCCGGGCCTGCCGACGGAGTACGTCATGGAGATGGTGCACCGCTTCTACGACGAGTACTACTTCCGGCCCAAGGCGGCCTTTCGCGTTGTCTGGAAGGCAGTGGTGAACCGGGATGTCCCCCGTCTCTATGTAGAAGCCAAGTCGTTTATGAAGCTGCGATCGCAGCGCAACAGGGCTGCCCGTGCGAAGCGCGAAGAAAGTGCGCTGAAGCAGCAGGAATCGGTCAGCCTGAATGCCTGAGGGCAGCAGCACAACCTCCAGGGCCGGCACAGATCCTGTGCCGGCCTTTGCTTTGCCGGATTCCTCGCCAGCCTCCTTGGCAAACCATCGCTTGCCACTGTCGCGCTACCTTTTTCTCCTCGCCGTGATGTTAGGAGCCGCCGTGGGAGATGCCCTGCTGGGCCGCGGCATGCATGACATCGGCACCGTCTCACTCGACCATCTTGGACGCCTCTTCCAGGCCCTGCTCAATCCCTGGGTGCTCAGCGGTATCGTCGTGCTGCTCGGATTCATGGCGTCGTACATGACCGCGCTGAGCTGGGCCGACCTTACGTTTGTCCTGCCCGCGACCGCCTTTGGCAATGTGGTCACAGCTCTTCTTTCGAAGCTATGGCTGCACGAAGCCATCTCACCTTCGCGCTGGCTGGGTATCGCCCTCATTGTGACTGGTGTCGGCTTCGTGGCAAATGGACCCTCCCGGACAGAGCACGCGGCCGCTGGCATGGCGAAGGCCTGAGTGGGAAATCTTCGTACATGGGAGACAATCCTCGCTGTTGTGATCACAGCCACAGCGGGAGACATACTCATCGCAGGAGCGATGCGGCGTGTCGGCGATCTGGATGCAATCCGTGCGGCTTCCGGCCTGCGCGGTGCCGTGCTCGCTGTTGTGCGGTCACCGATGTTGCTGGCCGGAATCGCCTGCATGGCACTCAGCTTCTTTTCGCTGCTCTTTGCACTTTCCGGGGCCGACCTTAGCCTGGTTGCACCCGCAACCGCATCGCTCACGTTTGTCACAACGGCCATTGCCGCCAAGTTCATTTTGAAGGAGAACGTGGACCGGCGGCGCTGGCTGGCGGCACTCTGCGTGTGCGCCGGCGTTGCGCTTCTAGCGCGCTAGCCGAGACCACTACAGCAAACGTCAAAGACCGTATGCTAGCAACCTGAGACAGAGTAGGGCCAATTAGCGAGAAGCGCTTTCTAGGGCTCTCTAACTCCGTAGTCGTGCGCGAAGCGGCGTAGCTCTTCTACCAGGTAACTTCGTCATGGCAGTTCGGATCGGCACCATGTTGCAGAAGCCAAGCGAGTGCAGCGGGGTCGAGCGTTCGCAAGGCGCAAAGATGATGGGGAAGGATCCGTGCCGCGGATCTTCAAGCATTCTCTGGCCATCCGTGAGTTCCAACAAGTTGCATTTTTGGAGGCTGGGGTGATGGGGCGACCGGAAGGCAAGTCCTTCCCGGCGTTGCGCAACGAGGATTCACGCAAGCCGGCGCCCACCGAGGTGAATTACAGCCTTGGATGTTGCCAAGGGCTCTTGCCACGGCTACTCCACGGGCAACAGGTTTGCGCAACAATCCCTGGCGTACGATCGTGACGTTCGGTGTGGTGCGCGCTAGCTGGCAAGCACCTTCATCATGCCGGCGGGAGGGAGGTCCGGCTGCACGAAAGATTTTCGCATACCCGCATGTGCGGCAATCTGCTCTGCCGCGAGATATCCGCTGCGCACCGCGCCCTCCATCGTTGAGGGCCAGCCAGTGCTCGTCCAATCTCCGGCGAGATATAAGCTACGCACGGCAGTCTCCTGCGTGGGCCGGTAGCGGTCCAGGCCCGGCAATACGGAAAAGGTCGCCTTGGCCTCCTTCAGCACTGCGCTCTTCTGTAGAACAGCCTGCTTGACGCATGGAAAGAAGAGGGCAAGCTCCCTGAGAGCGCTGCTGAGGATCTCTTCCCTGCTCTGCCGCAGCTGCCGATGCGAGGCGCTGATGGTCAGCTCCACATAGGAACCTCCCGCAGAAGGCGTCTTGCGGATACGTGACTTATGGAAGATCCACTCGATGGTGGTATCCAGCAGGACCGCATGGTCCAGATCGGTAATCTCACGGTCAAACCACAGGTGCACCGTCGTGATGGGAGAGTGTACAAACGCGCCTAGTCCATGCGGCAAAACCTCCCCGGCAATCGCATCGGGAAGCAATCGCTGTACCTGATCGAATGGCAGTGCGAGCAGGACAGACCTGGTTTCAAGCGGCTCGCCGTTTTCGAGGAAGACGGTCCATCCATCTCCGTTCTGCTTGATCGAGGTGACCCCGGTTCGCATCGCGAGGACAGCATGGTTCGACTCGGCATCGTGCGCCACGGCCGCGTAGAAATCGGAGAGTGGCAGGGCGGGTATGCCGAGCCGGCCACCCTCTGCGGAGCGGAGAAAGGTCTCGTGCAGCACCTGCCCGGCGTACCGGAGAGAACAACGGTCGAACGTGTCATTGAGCGCGCCAATGATCACAGGCCGCCAGAAGTGCTGGATGGCGCCGCGCGGCTGTTTTGTCCGGTGGAGCCAGTGCTGAACGCTTTCGCTGTCATCCACAGGCGGCCCTTTGACAAAGGACGTGAGTGCCGATGCAATTGAGAGCTTGTCCGCGGCACTCAGCATCGGTGCTCGGAGGAACGACACAGACGAGTGCGCCGGAGACGGAAGCCATGTTGGACGGAGGACAGAGCGCCTGCCACCCGGCTCCAGAAAGACATAGTCGCTGTACCAGCGGATGGCACCAGCCATGCCGGCCTGCTCGCATAGATGGCGCAGGTTCGTGCAGCATCCGACCATCACGTGCTGCGAGTCCACCACCTCCTGCAGAGCTGGATGAAGGTACGAGTAGGCGCGGCCACCCACAAAGGGCTTTCGGTCGATCAGGCTCACGGTTGCCCCGGAGCGTGCGAGGGCCGCGGTAGCAGCCAGCCCTGCCAGACCCGCTCCCACGACTACCGCATCTCTCATGCGCCCAGCCCGCCGGGGAGCAGGCCGCGGGCCAGCAAAGCAGCCTTTCTCCAGGAGGAGACGCGCACGCGATGCGAGAAGACGTCGAAGTGCGCGGCCTGGATCTCTCGCAGCAGCGCATGATAGATGCTGGCGAGCACACGCATCGCGGAACGGCTATCCCGGTCGATTAGGGGGATCAGGAGCTCAACGGAACGATAAAGCCAGTCTGCCCGCGACCCCAGATCACTGAGTGCGGCGCGCAACTGCGGTGGGAGCGGTTCACCCGCGGAGGCCTGAAGCAGCTGCTCCGGCGACGATCCTCGAAATGCGAGCATCTCGAGCGGCAAATAGATGCGCCCGCGTGCGGCATCTTCCCGCACATCTCTCAAAATGTTGGTGAACTGAAAGGCTTTGCCCAGTTCGATCGCGTAGCTCTCCGCGCGCTCGTCTGTGTAGCCGAAAATGCGGATCGTCGCCAAACCGACAACGGACGCCACAAAGTAGCAATAGCCTTCGAGCGAGGGAAGATCGCAGTAGGCCTCCATCGTCACCGGCTGGCCGGGCCTGCAGACCGCGATACGCTCAATGCCCTGCTGCGGACCTCCTTGGAGATCCATCATGGTTCCCTGTACCAGTTGTTCAAGAATGTGGCTGGACAGACCGAAACGCTGTTGCACATCCCTCAAAGCTGTGAAGATGGCGCTGTCACGGTGGGCAGGATCGGCATCACCCTGCCACGAACGTAACCACGCCGCCATGAGCTCACGACGCGTCTCCTGAGGAATCGACTCGTCATCGGCGATGTCGTCCGCGCGCCGCATAAAGGCGTATACGACGCACATGGCGTCACTCTTGTGCCTGGGCAGCGCCATAAACCCGTAATAGAAGTTACGCGCTTCCCGGCGCGCAATCGCGCGGCATGCAGCGTAAGCAGCCGTGAGTTCGTGGTTCAGCGTAGCCCCCGAGAGGCCCGCGCGAGCCCAAGTCTGGCGATCGCCGCGCCGAGCAGAAGACCTGCCTTCTTGCGCTTGGTGACCACGGGTCTGCTGCTGAGTGTGTCGTAACCGCTCCGGTCCATGGCAGCCAGAATTGCCAGGCCTCCACCGGTAAAGAGGCGCAGTGTCGCTGCAAGCTCCCGATCCACCCGGTCGATCAGCGGCGCGCCTCTGAGCAGCATCGCGCGCGTCTCGCCCGCCAGCTCACGAAGCATGTCCCGGTATGCCTGGCTCGCGGGTGGGCGGAGCAGATCCGGCTCGCTGACGCCGAAGCGCTCCATGCGGTCCGCCGGAAGATAGATGCGATCTCTCACCTTGAGATCCGACGCAACATCCTGCCAGAAGTTTGCCAGCTGCAACCCCGTGCAGGTGTGATCGGACAGGGCATGCAGAGCAGGGTCGCGATAACCGCAAAGGTACAGCACCAGGCTGCCGACCGGGTTTGCCGAATCGCGCGAGTACGCCTCCAGTTCGAGAAGATTGTTGAAACGCGTCTTGGTCTGATCCGCCCGAAAGGCGCGCAGCAACGCATGAAAAGGCTCGCGAGGCAGATCCTTCTCCGCAAGGCTCTCGCGCAGGGCGACAAACACGGGATGGCGGCTGCGTTGGGGTGCATCGTAGGCCTCGTCCAGCATCTCGCCCCAGCTGCCGAGAAGGCGGAGTGCCGTTTGCGTGTCGGCCACCTCGTCTCCAAGGTCGTCCGCGATGCGGCAGTACGCGTAGACCGCATGAAAGTGCGGCCGCAGCGCCGATGGGAGAAAGTACGTTGCAATGTGAAAGTTCTCGTAGTGCGACTCTGCCAGTGCCTTGCAATACTGGCGTGCCTCGGCCAGGCTGGGCCGCGTCGCAGGTTCCAGGTACGCGGACGGTGCACCTTCCAAACGGTTCGCCAGCAGCACGGGAGCGCTCACAGGGGATCCCCGGAGGGGAGAATGGCTGTCTTGATCTCAAGTGGCCCCGCGGTGGAGCGCACCAGCATACGCCGGAAGATCTCCGGAACCTCCATCAGTGACGCGCGTGCGGTCACAAAGTCCTCTGCCTGGATGCGCCCGTTGCAGATCAGCTCGAAGGCACGGCGGCAGGTTGCCGGCGTGTGATGAAAACTGGCCTTCAGCGTGATATCGCCATAGTGGAGCCGCTCCGTATCAAAGCACACCTGCGTTCCGGCAGGGGGTCCTCCAAACAGGTTGACCGTTCCTCCTTTACGAACGATGGCAACGGCCTGCTCCCAGGTCTCCTTCGACGCAACACATTCAATGACGGCATCGACGCCGACATCCCCGGTAGCCATCCGGATTGCCTCGGGAACGTCGACATCGACATCCGCACGGACGATCTGATGAGCTCCGAAGCGCTGTGCACTGCCCACCTGATCCTCCCGCTTTACGATGGCAATCACGCGGCAGCCCGCCAGAGCCGCAACACGCATGAACATGAGGCCGATCGGCCCGGCACCAATGACCGCGACAGAATCTCCCTGGCGTGCGCCCGTTTCCTCAAAACCTCGCACAACGCAGGCCAGCGGCTCCGTCAAAGCAGCATGCTCAAAGGGAACGTGGTCCGGGAGAACAAGCGTGTTCTTCTCAACAATGCGGGCCGGAATCGCGATGTACTCGGCATAGGCACCATTGTTGAAGAGCAGATCGGAGCACAGATTCGGTTGATCGCGCTGGCAGAAGTAGCATTCACCACAAGGAGCTGAATTGAGTGCGACCACGCGATCACCTGCGTGGAAATCCGTCACACCCTCTCCCAGGCTGACGACGGCTCCAGCGACCTCGTGACCGAAGAGCGTCGGAGGCACGAGCATGCGCGCGTGATAGCCGCGACGGTATACCTTCAGGTCTGTGCCGCAGGTGAGGGCCGCACCCACGCGCAAGACGAGCCCACCAGGCGCGGCTGAAGGCCTGGCTACACTCTCAAGACGGAGATCCTCCTGCCCATAAAGAACGACGGCCTGCATTGTGTCCGGCACACCCTATTTTCGCATCTTTGCACAAAGGTTGCGTTCCGGCCGGGGCATGACGAAGCATGTGGAACTGCTCCTGCCGCAACTGCATCTGATAGCTTGAGCGAAGTCGTGTTCTAGAAAAGGTTCCCGTAACGTTCATGCCATTGCCCTCGCCATCGGACTTCGCCAAGAAAGGTATCTCGGCGCTTCAGGAGTACTCGCTTCTCTCTGCGCGGTCTGTCGGGAGCCTGATGACGCGGCCTCGCTACTGGGGTGACATCTTCACACAGATGGATTCGATCGGAGTTGGCTCTTTGCCGATCGTTGTCCTTACCGGCTTCTTTACAGGGTGCGTTCTGGCACTGCAGTCAGCCTCTTCTCTGGAGGACTTTGGCGCGGTCAGCATGACAAGCCGGCTGGTGGCACTTTCCATGATGAAGGAGCTCGGTCCGGTGCTGACCGGACTCATGGTCAGCGGCCGAAACTCGTCCGGCATGGCGAGCGAACTGGGATCGATGAAAGTAACCGAGCAGCTGGACGCCATGCGTGCGCTCGGTGTGAATCCAGTCCGTAAGCTGGTGGCGCCGCGCATCCTCGCCACCGTCGTAATGGTCTTCTTTCTCACAATCATCTCGGACACCATGGGCGTCGCCGGAGGTGCCCTCGTCGGGACGCTGTCACTGGGCCTGAACTTTCAGGCATATCTCTCTTCGACGTACCGCGCTCTCGTCGTTGCCGACGTAGTTCAGGGCATGACCAAGCCCATCTTCTTCGGCTTCATCATCGCCAGCATCGGCTGCTACTTCGGCATGAGCACCAAGGGCGGTACGCAGGGCGTCGGACGGGCGACAACACAGTCCGTCGTGGTAGCGTCTGTGCTGATTATTGTGGTTGATCTGCTCATCACCCGCGGCATGATCGGGATTTTTGGCCGGTGAGCACCGCAACCGCAGTGTCACAGCCGGCTACACCGGAGACGGACCAGAGTCCGGTGCTGAGCTTCGACGGTGTCAGCATCACCTTTGATCGCGATAAGGTTCTGGACAATGTCTCCTTCGCCATTGAGCCGGGTGAGACGCGCGTGCTGCTGGGCCCGGCAGGTGGTGGCAAGAGCGTTCTGATGAAGCTTGCCAACGGCCTCATCAAACCCGACGAGGGCAGCATCAAGGTCTTTGGCGAGGAGATCACCACGATGTCGGAGGAGCGGCTCTTCCAGATGAGAAGCCGGGTCGGCATGGTCTTTCAGGAGTCAGCGCTCTTCGATTCGCTCAACGTGGAGGACAATGTCGCCTACCGATTGAACGAGGACGGTGTGCCGGAGGATGAGTCTCACCGTCGCGTTGAGGAAGCATTGAACTTCGTCGAAATGGGCCATGCCATCACCAAGTTTCCGGCTGAGCTCTCCGGCGGCATGCGACGCCGTGTGTCGATTGCGCGAGCGATTATCACGAATCCCGACCTCATCCTCTACGACTCGCCCACCGGCGGCCTTGATCCCATCACCTCGACAACGATTGTTGCGCTGGTTGTGAAGCAGCGGGACGTGGCCCACACCACAGCCCTCATGATCACGCACCGGCTGCAGGATGCCTTCACCCTGGCAACAAACAGGTTCGACGCGCAGAGCCAGAAGATGCAGCCGATCCCAGACAACGGTGTGGACGAACACACCAAATTTCTTGTTCTGAACCAGGGCAAAGTGGTCTTCGACGGAACAACGCTGGAGCTGACGCACTCGGACGATCCATGGCTTCGCGACTATCTGTCCTAAACGCTTGAAGCCCGAACTCTATCGGTCGCCCTCACCAAGCCTGCGCTGAAAGAGATCCAGCACCTCACGATAAAGATGCATGGCAAGCTCCGGGTCGTAGCGCGGTCCCTCGTCCCGGAGGAAGGCATGCGCACCATTCACCTCGTGCCAGCAGAAGCGCAGGTTGAGCGCATCCAGACGCTCGAGTATCTTGCGCCGGCCTTCCAGAGGCACATGCGGGTCTTGACGTCCCCACACCATCAGAAGTTCTCCGCGAATCTCCTCGGCACGCTGCAGGCTGTCGTCCTGCATGCCTTTACCGAGCGAGCCCTTGTGCAGGTCGGTGGCATAGAAGCACGCCGTCGCCCGGACCTCTGATAGAAAAGCCGCTCGAAAAGCGAGATGCCCGCCCAGGCAGATGCCGGCCGCTCCCAGTACACCTGTGCAGTCCGGTCTTGAGCGCAGGTGGTCCGCGACCGCTCGCGCATCTGCGTCGTAGCTGACGAGTTCCTTCTCGTACTTCCAATGGTTGCCGAGATCGCTTCCAGCCTGGTCATAGGCGAGCACTGCCCCAGGCTCCAGGAACTCGTGGTAGATCTCCGGCGTGGCGACCACGTATCCGTGTCCCGCAATCAACGCCGCCGTACGGGCAATTGGTGGGGTGCGCTGAAAGATCTCTGAAAAGAAGAGCACGCCGGGGTAGCGCCCAGGCGCGGCAGGTCGCGCAATGTGCGTCCGCATAGGGCCGAAGGGTATTTGAAGCTCGACGTACTCTGGATCCGCGAGGACCATCTGTCTCTCCTTCT
>CAXTSF010000132.1:7046-9364 GCA_964246865.1 uncultured Terriglobus sp. | reverse complement strand
AACTCGTATGATCCGCTACTGACCGGGGACGTGCAGGTGCAGCACTTCACAACGCCGCTGTCCAGCCTGTCGATCTATGGCGTACCGACGCTGCGGAACAACGCGATCATCGGCGACCTTGGCTACAGTCAGGCATTCAGCACCGGAACGAGCGTTTCCGTCACATACAGCGGCAACCGTCAGACGACGAACAGCCCATTCAGCTTCTTAAACCCGACGCTGAACTCATCGTTCAGCCTGCAGATCCGGCAACCTCTGCTCGCCGGTTTTGGTTTCGGGCCGAACCTGCGGTATCTGCGGATTGCCCAGAATACGAAGAAGATCTCCGATGAGGCGTTCGCGCTGCAGGTGATCTCCACCGTGACCCAGATTGCCGATCTGTACTGGGATCTGGTTGGCGCGTACGAGGATGAGCAGGTGAAGACGCAGTCGCTGCAGTTTGCCAACAGCACACTGGATACGGGCCGGAAGCAGCTCGCGCTGCAGGCGATTCCCGCGCTGGATGTGACAAAGGACGAGGGCGAGGTGGCGCGCGCGGAGCAGGACGTGACGATTGCGAAATCTGCTTTGCAGTTTCAGGAGCTGCTGATCAAGAATGCGTTGACGAAGAACCTGGATGATCCGATCCTGGAGGCGATGCCGGTGCGTCCCACGGACCTGAGCACGGTCTCCGGCAACGGTGCCGCGGAGGCTGCCGCGCCCACAGAAAACATCATCAGCCAGGCGCTGGATCGACGGGTCGACCTGCGCATTTCCACGATCAATCTGAAAAATGCCGACATCAGCCGGGTGGCCGTCAACAATGCGCTGCTGCCGTCGGTGAACCTGATCGGCACCTATGGCGGAGTGGGCCTGGCGGGCTTGTCCACGCCGGGCTCGACGGTCACCTCGACGGTGCCGGTGGGCTATGGCGGGTCGTTTGAGAACACGTTCAACAACTCCGCACCGAATTACTACGTTGGCCTGAATGTGTCGGTGCCGCTGCGCAACCGGCAGGCGAAGTCCGACCAGTACCGCTCCGAGCTGGAGACGCGGCAGGCGGAGATTCTGCTGCAGCAGCAGCGCAAGCAGATCCGCATCGAGGTGCGCAACGCGCAGTATGCCCTGCAGCAGAGCGGAGCGCGCGTGGCGGCAGCGGCAAAGGCGCGCGATCTTTCGCAGCGCACCTTCAGCATCACGGAGCAGGAGCAGAGCTTCGGTGCGGGATCGGCGTTGCAGACGCTGGCGGCGCGGCATGACCTGGCGACATCAGAGTCAGCGCTGGTGGCGGCGCGCACGGCATACCAGAAGGCACGCATCGAACTGGACCGTGCGGTCGGCACGACATTAGAACGGAACTCAATTTCGTTAGAATCGGCACGTGCGGGGCAGGTTGGGAGTATGCGCCCCATATCGCGATCCACATCCCGGCCCTGAGAGCAGTACCCATGCCTGCAGCTTCGATAACCGTTCCGGCCGGCGACACACGCACAGGTAAGGGTGTGGGTTGCCGCCTTTTGATCGCGGACGATCAGCCACTGATCCTGGAGGCGCTGGAGCTGCTGCTGGCACCGGAGGGATACCGGATAGAGACGGCCCGCACACCGGCTGCGGTGCGGGCACTGCTGCTGAGCGAAGAGTTCGACGCTCTGCTGATCGACCTGAATTACACGCGCGACACGACCTCCGGCACGGAGGGCTTGCAGCTGCTGGATGAGGTGCGGCAGCAATTCCCGCAGCTGCCGGTGGTGGTCATGACGGCGTGGGCCAACGTGAACCTTGCAGTAGATGCAATGCATCGCGGCGCAAGCGACTTTATCCAGAAGCCGTGGGAGAACGAGCGGCTTCTCTCGGTCCTGCGCACACAGAAAGAGCTGCACATGGCGCGGCGGCGGATGCTGTGGCTGGAGGCGGAGAATCGCACCCTGCGTCCGGAGGGTGCGCCGGACTTCATTGCGGGCGCGCGATCGATGCAGCCGGTGCTGGACTTGATCCAGCGGATCGGTCCGTCGGATGCAAATGTGCTGATCACAGGCGAGCACGGCACGGGCAAGGAGGTGGTGGCGCAGACGCTGCACCGGCGGTCGTTGCGAGCGCATCGCGCTCTGGTTGCGGTGAACACAGGTGCGCTGCCGGAGGGAACCTTTGAGAGCGAGCTCTTCGGTCATGTGAAGGGTGCCTTTACGGACGCACGCGCGGATCGCATCGGGCGCTTCGAGCTGGCGAGCGGAGGGACGCTGTTCCTGGATGAGATCGCCAATATTCCGGTGCGGCAGCAGGCAAAGCTGCTGCGTGTGCTGGAGACGGGAGAACTGGAGCGGGTGGGGTCGTCGACCACG
>CAXTSF010000132.1:0-7036 GCA_964246865.1 uncultured Terriglobus sp. | reverse complement strand
CCACGCGCAAGGTGGATGTGCGCATGATCTCCGCCACGAATGCGGATCTGCGGGAGGAGGCTGCGGCGGGGCGGTTCCGGGAGGATCTGTTCTTTCGGCTGAATACGGTGGAGATCCATCTGCCTCCATTGCGAGACAGGCGCGAGGACATCCCTGCCCTGGCTTCGTACTTTCTCGAGCGCTATGCAATGCGGTACCGGCGGCAGATTGAGGGTTTTGAGAACGGTGCGCTGCAGATGCTGCTGCACCATGCATGGCCCGGCAATGTCCGCGAGCTGGACCATGCCATGGAGCGCGCGGTGCTGATGGCGCGAGCCAGCACGATCTCCGCCGCCGATCTTGGGCTGGCAGGCCAGAAGACGAGCGGGCAGAGCCTGGACGACATGAGTCTGGAGGCGGTGGAGGCGGTGTTGATCCGCAAGGCGCTGGCACGCGCAAACGGCAATGTGAGCCATGCGGCAGAAGCGTTGGGATTGAGCCGTGGTTCCCTGTACCGGCGCATCGAGAAGTATGGCCTCTGACAGGCCGGCGTGGCTGGAAAGACCGGAGCAGGTGGGGGCCAGCAAGCCGCTGCGAGCGCGGCGTGTGCCGCTCGGCCGGACTCCGAGACGGCTCTCGTTCGAGGTGCGGCTTCGCATGTGGCTGGTGCTGCTGGCGGTGCCGTTTCTGCTGTGCCTGACAGGATGGTTGCTGAGCAGCAGCGGATGGTCTTCCCTGCTGATTACCGGTGTTGTGGCCGGTGCTCTTCTTGGATGGGCAGCTGTTACGGCGGTCGTCTTTGACAGAGTTGTGCGGCCACTGCAAACACTGTCCAACATCGTGGTAGCGATGCGGGAGGACGACTTCTCGTTTCGGGCGCGAGGCGCGCGTCGTGGCGATGCGCTCGGCGACCTGGCGCTTGAGATCAACGCCTTGGCTGCCGGATTGCAGGGCCGCCGGTCGGAGGCGCGCGATGCTGTGTCGCTGGCGGAGCGCGTGATCAGCTCAATGCTGTCGCCGGTGATCGCGTTTGATGAGCAAGACCGGCTGCGGCTGATGAATGCATCGGCGGAGCGGACCTTTGCCATGACCCGTGAGGATGCAATTGGCCGTGTCGCGGAGGAACTGGGGCTCCAGGTACTGAGGGCGACGCCGGATGGCGGTGTCTTGAACGTTGCTACGCAGGAGACGGATGACAGGCTGGGCGGCGTTGGCGCCGCGCGCTGGGCGGTGCGCCGTACCGCGTTCCGGCTGCGTGGCGTACCGCACACACTGTACGTCCTGTCCGATGTGGATGCGGCGTTGCGCGAGGAAGAGCGGCAGGCCTTCCAACGGCTGATTCGCGTGCTGGGCCACGAGATCAATAACTCTTTGACGCCGATCAAATCGATCGCGGAGACGCTGCGATCGCGGCTGCCGAAGATGGATGCAGAGACGCTGCCACCGCAGCAGATGGCCGACTTTGCGCGGGGCCTCACGATCATTGAGGAGCGTTCCGCGTCGCTGAACCGCTTCCTGCAGGCGTACCAGCAGATCTCGCGCCTGCCTATACCGTTGTTGAAGCCGGTAAGCCTGCCGGCTCTTGTGGAGCAGGCCGTGCGGCTGGAGACGCAGTTGCGCGTGGAGGTCGAGGGTGGACCGGATGTGACACTGCCGGGCGATGCGGATCAGCTGCTGCAGCTGTTCATCAACCTGCTGCGCAATGCGGTGGAGGCGGCGATGAGCCGAGACGAGGGCGAGGCTCAGGTGTCGGTAGCGTGGAGCCTCCACGCAGACGCAGCATCGGTGCGGATTCGGGATAACGGGCCGGGGCTGGCAAATCCGAAGAATCTGTTTGTGCCGTTTTATACGACGAAGGCGAACGGAACGGGCATCGGCCTGGTGCTTGCACAGCAGATTGCCTCCGGCCACCGTGGCACGGTGCGGCTGATGAACCGGAAAGATGAGGCGGGGTGTGATGCCGAGGTGCGGCTTCCGCTGCATGGTTGAGGTGCGGATTGCACGCGTTCGAGCAGCGAGAAAGCAGGCGCAGCCTCTGGTATAGTACGCACTTATAAGCCAATACAAGTGAAAGAAACGTTGCACGAGCTGCTTCAATGACCTTCCTTTTTGAGGTGATTGAGAGCTGAAGCATTGCTGTTTCTGCCATTCCTACTGGATCCTCGGCGCTGTTCCATTCCTCTGCTGTTTGCTGGCCGCGGTGACTATCCGGAGCTGTTGAGGATTCCGGTGGTGAACGCTTCCCTCGCCTCCACTGACGGCTATCTACCCCATCGTTCGCTCGAGATTCCGGAGATTTGTATGCGACCCCATCGTCTGCTTTCTGCCCTCGCTCCCTTCGCTGTGTCAGCTGTGTTGTCCGCGCAATCCACCGCTACCCTTGCCGGGACGGTGGCGGATCCCTCGGGAGCCGTGCTGCCCGGAGCGACGGTGACGGTGCGCAGCCTGGCAACGGCTGCGGAGCGGACGGTCGTGACGGACAGCGCTGGTCAGGACGTGCTGCATTCCCTGCCGCCCTGCGAATATGCGCTTAGTGCAAAGGCAACGGGGTTCGGCGGGTTTTCCGTCAAGAGCCTGACGTTGGAGGTGGACGCGCGCGTGACCTTGAACGTGCCGATGCCTTTGGCGTCCGCAGGCGAGACGGTGCAGGTGGAGAGCGCCGCACCGCTGGTGGAGAGCGAGACGATTACCGTGGGCGAGGTGATTGATCGCCGGACGGTGCAGGAGATTCCGCTGAACGGGCGGCACTTTCTGGACCTGACGACGCTGACAGCGGGCGGCGTGACCGCGCCCGCGGCGGGCAGCCTGACTGCACCGAGCCGCGGCCTGGGAGCGAACTCATTTGTGACGGCCGGCAATCGCGAGGACGCGAACAACTTTCAGATCAATGGCGTGAACCTGAACGACATGGTGCAGAACCAGATCACGTTCCAGCCGTCGATCAACACGACGAGCGAGTTCAAGATCAACAACCAGACCTTCAGTGCGGAGTACGGACGGTCCTCGGGCGCGATCGTGAACGTGAGCACGCGGTCGGGGACGAATGCGTTTCACGGCGAGGCGTTCGAGTACATCCGCAACGAGGCACTGGATGCGCGGAACTACTTCAACCCGGCGGGATCGCGCATGGCACCGCTGAAGCGGAGCAACTTCGGTGGCGCGCTCGGCGGTCCGATCCGGCACGACAAGACCTTCTTCTTCGTGAGCTATGAGGCACTGCGGCAGAGCCAGGGCATCACGCTGAACTCGCTGGTGCCGACGTTGGCGCAGCGTGCGGCGGTGACGAGCGCGGCCAGCCGGCAGCTGCTGACGCTGATCCCGGTGCCGAATGATGCTTCCGGCACGCGCTTTGTGGGGACAGCGGCGGGGCCGGTGCAGATCGACCAGGGTACGGCCGATGTGAGCGAGGTGTTCAGCCCGGCAGACACGCTGCACGGCTTCTACGCGTTTCAGGCGGACACGCGCACGGAGCCTTCGCTGCAGGGCAATAACGTGCCAGGGTTCGGCGATCACCGCAGCGCGCACCGGCAGATCCTGACGGTGAACGAGACGCACGTGTTCAGCCCGCGGCTGGTGAACGAGGCGCGGCTTGGCTTCAACCGCATCTCGATTACCTTTGCGCCGAATGTGACGACCGATCCGACGACGCTCGGCCTGGGCACCGGAACCACAGGACCGACGGGCATACCGCAGATCACCTTCGCCGACCTGGGCACGAATTTTGGCGGACCGGCAGGGTTCCCACAGGGCCGCTTCGATACGCTGGGCATCTTCTCCGATGCGGCGACGCTGCTCACGGGCAAGCATGCGATCAAGTTTGGCGGGGAGTTCCGGCGATTCGTAAATGTGAACTTCACCCAGGACACAGGGGCGATCGGCTTCAACACCGTCGCGAACTTCCAGCGTGGCGTGGCCAACAGCTACAGCATTCAGCCTACGAACATCAACAGCAGGATCTTTCAAAATGCTCTGGGTGCGTTTGTGCAGGACAGCTGGAAGCTGACGCCGCAGCTGCTGTTGGAGCTAGGCTTCCGCTTTGAGTGGAACGGATCGCCGACGGAGGGAGCGGACCGGTTTGTTGTGTTTAACGCGGGCACGTCCTCCCTGCAGCGGGTGGGTACGAACCCGCTGGGGCGCGGCGCCTACCGGCAGAACTATAACTACGAGCCGCGGCTTGGCTTCTCCTACGACGTGTTCGGCAAGGGCAAGACCGTACTGCGTGGGGCGTACGGCTACATGGCGGATCAGCCGGAGACGAATGTGGTGAGCGGGCTTGCCTCCAACCCGCCCTTCAGCACGCGCGTGAGTTATTCAAGCGCAACGGCACCCATTCCCCTAGGAACACTGTTCAATGCGGCAGCAGCGGCCGGCATCACGGTGAGCGCCGTGCAGCCAACGCTGCAGAATGCATACACGCAGACCTTCAATGCAAATGTGCAAGAGGAGCTGCCGGGCGGAGTGGCGCTGTCCGTGGGCTACTACGGGTCGGTGGGCCGGCACCTGCGGGACCTGCTGAACATCAATCAGCCAAATGCGGCGGGTGTGCGGCCGTTTCAGGCGCTGTCGGCGAGCAGCCCAATCCGGCCGGGGGCCAATCTTCGGAATGTGAATGTGTTTCAGGTTTCGAGCAACTCGTCGTCCAACTACAACGCGCTTTGGGCAACCGCACGCAAATCATTCCGGTCCGGGCTGCAGTTCGACTTCAACTACAACCTGAGCAAGTCGCTGGACCTGAACTCGCTGGGTGGACAGCTGCTGCAGGATTCGACGAACCCGCGGACGAACTATGGACCTTCGGATTTTGACACGCGGCACAGGATCGCGGTGCATGCGTTGTATGCGCTGCCGTTCAAGGGCAACCGCTTTGTGGAGGGCTTCCAGATTTCAGGAATCTCGCAGTGGCAGACGGGCAATCCACTGAACGTGGTGACGACGTCCACGTTCACGGGGAGTGCAGGCCTGCTGCACCCGAACCTGCTGCAGCCGGTGGCATACGGCAAGGTGCGGGTGACGAATGCGTCCTTGCGCTGGATCACATCGCCGGTGTGCACGCAGGCGACGACGACGCCCGGCTGCACCTTTCAGATACCGACGACGGGCTTTGGCAACCTGAGCCGGAATGCGCTGGTGGGGCCGGGGTTTGCTGACACAGACATCTCGATCGAGAAGAACACACGCATTACGGAGAGAGTCGCATTTCAGCTGCGAGTGGATGGTTTCGATGTCTTCAATCACGCGAGCTTCGGCAATCCGAACACCGTGGTGGGCGGGTCGAGCTTCGGGTTGATCTCCGCGACGCGGTTTCCGGTGAGCGATCTCGGATCGTCACGGCAGTTGCAGATCGCAGGGAAGATTCTGTTCTAGTCAGCGAGTCAGTAGGCCAGCGATGCACTGAGTGCAACAGAAGAGCGCGGCGTCTCCGTTTGAGATGCCGCGCTCTTCTGTTTGCGCGGAGCCTAGAGATGGTAGAAGCGGTCGACGCCGAGGATAAGAACGAGGGTGATCGCGGCAATGGCGATCTCGCCCAGCGCGCTGACGATGAAGGGGCGTGCGCCCTGGCGGAAGAGCGCGCGGAGGTCCGTGCGGAGGCCAACGCCGGCGAAGGTGAGCAGGAAGGCCCAGCGGCTGAGATTGCCCAGCGTGGTGAGCTGCGGCTTGGTGAAGCCGAGATGCGCGAGCGCGGGATTGTGGCTGGCGCCCAGGGTGGCGAGCAACGAGATGAAGAGGAAGCCGAGGACGAACTTTGGAAACTTCTGCCAGAGGAAGCGGGCTTTGTGCTGGAGGTTGTCGACGGTGGCCTGGTTGGCGAGGCCCTTGCGCGCCCACTGCACGGCATAGGCGAGCACGACGAAGCCGATGAGCGCGTTGCGGCAGGTTTTGGCGAGCACGGCGAACTTGCCCGCGGTCTCCGAGTAGAGCGCGCCGGCGGCGGTGGCCTCGGCAGTGTTGTCAACGGCGAGGCCGGTCCAGAGACCATAGGCGTGGTCGGACATGTGGAGGGCGTGGCCGATGAGCGGGAAGGTGAAAAGAGAGAGAGCGCCGAGCGCGAGAATGGCGGCGATGGCGGTGGAGGAGTCCTCCTCGTCGGCATCGATGGCGCCCTGCGTGGCGATGATGGCGGAGACGCCGCAGATGGACGAGCCGACAGCGAGCAGCGTAGTGAGCCGCGGATTGAGATTGAAACGGCGGCCAAGCCAGGTCATGAAGGTAATGGAGAGCGCGAGCGCGACGAAGACAAGGCCGAGGGAGATGCCGCCGAGCTTGAGGATGTCGCCGAGGATGAAGCGCGCACCGAGCAGGATGATGCCGGCCTTTAACCAGAACTCGTACGTGGCGACACCGGCGCGGAAGATGCGGGGCAGGCCGACGGTGTTGGAGATGAGGATGCCGAAGAGGATGGCCCAGAGGACGTACTCGATGTTGGGAAGGACGTAGTGGTGCGCCTTGCCGTAGGTGTTGATGAAGCGCTCGACGAACTTGCCGGCGTAGCCGACGGCGGCGAGGAGCAGAACGCCCGGAACGAGGGCGAGCAGGCCGGAGTGGTTAGCGGTGCGCTCAACGCGAGCGTCGGCTAGATCCTCGGCGCGATTGCCGATATCTCTGGCGGGAAAGCTGTGTGCGTGTGACGACATGGCGGATCTCCTTCGAAGTTTGCTAGGCGGTCTCTGCGCTACCAGGCGACGGACCTGAGGAGGCCGAGGCGAACGATGAGGGCGAGTGCGAGTGAGAGCAGAACGGCCCAGGTGTCGAGTGAGATACTTGGCTTGAAGGAAGAGGCGGCAGACATGGAGAGCTCCTTGAAAGTGGCGGTGAGGCGCCGCACCTGTGGCGAGTGCACCCTGTGTGAAATTCGATTCGAAGAGGCCTGCCGGAGTACGCAGAGAGTCAGAGGGGTGCGGGCTGCTATCGACGACAACAACAGAGTCGAGAGACCGCAGCGGCGCAAAGGATCACAGCCGGCTGCTGCAAGCACGCGGAGGCGCGTCCGAGACAAGTGGGCACAGGCCTCATTCGATGTCCTCGGAGCGGCTGACGAGCGTGACAGCTTCGTCGCTGC
>CAXTSF010000131.1:3929-9426 GCA_964246865.1 uncultured Terriglobus sp. | reverse complement strand
TTCACGCACCATCCACAGCAAAGAGAGCCGTAAGACCATGCCCCTGTACGAATACAAGTGCTCCCAATGTCATCGCCTTGTTGAAAAGCGCCAGAAGTTTTCCGACCCGGAGCTGACCGAGTGTCCGTATTGCCAAGGACGGCTGGAGCGCACCATCTCCGCCCCCGCGGTACATTTCGCCGGAGGCGGCTGGTATGCCGATCTTTACTCCTCAAAGGGTGCCGCTAAGAAGGACGGCGCCGCATCCTCCGACAGCGCTACCGCAGGCGACGCGAGCAAGAGCACCGACTCCGGCAGCAAAGTGACGGAGGGCAAGAGCGCCTCGGATGGTGCCAGCACACCCTCCCCGTCCTCCGCTCCATCTTCCCCCAGCAGTACGCCCTCTGCCACACCCGCCGCCGCACCGAAAAGCTAGTGCCACGGCCGGCAAACCCATCAGAATAGCCACTCGGGATCGGCTATTCTGACCCGTTCGGATTCGGCGGCACCTTCTTGCCCGCTCGCCGTGCTTCCGCTAAACCGATTGCGATTGCCTGCTTCGGGTTCGTCACCTTCTTGTCGCTCTTGCCGATTGTCAGCTTGCCCTCATGCATCTCGTGCAGTTCACGCGCCACCTGCGCACTTGCCTCTGGAGAGTACTTTCGGGCAGCGCTCTTCTTTCCGGCTGGCTTTGCAGGTCTCTTCTTTCCGGCTGAGGTCGCGGCGCTCTTCCCCGCTGAGCTGCTCGAGGTCTTCGTGGGTACCCTCTTCCGTGCTGTCTGCTTCGCTCCCGCCTTCTTTGCCGTAGCCATGCCTTCTCCCCCCTGTGACGTTTTCTATCGACGCCTTCTGCGGCCGACGATCAGCCAGATCACAACGGCTGTTCCCAGCAGAAAACCCGCTGTACCAAAGATCTGCCTTGGCCAGCGACGGCTCGGCTGCAACTCTCCCCGCTGAAACGCGGCGTAGCTCGTTTCCACGTCGGCGCGCAGACCCGGCACGGTGATCGCCGCAAAGGAGGTCGTTGGCAATGATCCGAAGATGCGCTCCGGTGCTGGCGCAGACCCATCCGGATCTTTCGGAATGGCCTCCATCAGCCGGGTGATCTCGGTATCGGGCTGATCGTGGAAAAGCTCCGTCCGGGCCGTGTTAGGAAAGATCGTTGTTCGTCCGGTCATGTGCTGCTCAATGGCGGCGATGCCGTCCTGACATACGCCCAGCGTGTAGTACCCGCCAAACGGCAGCTCCGGATGCGCACGGTGCAGGGCCGCGTATGCACGCAGCAGCTGGCCGGTGAGCCGTGTCACCTCGATTGCCTGTTCATCACGGTATTCATGCGCATGCCGGCCCATCACCCAGGCCTGGTTTTGCTGGTCGTTGGTGCGGAACTCCGCTCGCCCGTCAATCCCGAAATAGAAGGTCACATCCGCATTCACTTTGGGCCCGCTCACGATCCACTCATACTCGGCGTGCGCCACCGGCACCAGAAGATGCCGCGGCTGTTGCCACCAATGCCCGGTGGGTATTGCCAAGCCGGTATCGAGCCAAAAGGGCATCTCGACATCCTGGCCCTTGTAGTGGAAGTGCCCAAAGTTGGCGAAGTAGCGCGCGTCCGCAACGGTGACCTGGTGCCCCGTCGCGAGCAGCTGTTGCATGAGCTGCTGCGGTGTGGACACTGTCCTGCCGCCAAGGGCAACGGAGAACGGCAACGCGCGCTCGTCACCGTTCAGCGATAGCCGGTTCAACATCTCCGCTAAACGTGCACTCTCGGCGTGCAGCGGCGCGAGCCGGGGGTCTGCGCCATCCCCGCGCACCACACCATCATTCACCGGCGTGACCAGACCTTCTTCGGAGAAGCTCTTGCGGTCCGAGGGATTGTCCAGTGACGCAGTCTCCGTGCGGTTCAGCGCATACGGGCCAAGCTGCACGTCCGCCGCCGCCTCCGCACCCCCGCTTCCCTTCGAGACAAGGTGCTGGCCAAGATCGACAGTCCGCGTCACTCGCCGGATCGGCCATCCGGGAAAGCGATCCAGCCCGCTCCAATCCTTGCCAAGGATCATCCTGCGAAACAGATCGAAGAGTTCAGGTGTCAGCAGTGCGCCGCTTCTCTCACCACGATCCATCTGCGCGAGTAGCCGCTCTGTAAATCCAGGATGCGCGGAAAGATCGCGCATCATCGCCGAGAGCATCACCGTCTGTGCAGGCAGCGCGGAAAGGTCCGCCGAGATGCGCTCCTCATTACCGGAGCCTGCGTTGCACCCGAGCAGCAGAAGCAATGGCAGGCAGCGAGCGAGACTATGGAGCGGGCGCATGACCTACTCTACGATGCGCGGCACCGTTGGCGTGAGTCTTTCTACAGCGTCCGCTACACGCGGGCAGATTCGAATCGCGTCAGGGTTGATCGAGTTTCGCCGTCACCAGTTGATTCAGCAGAGCGGGATTCGCCTGACCTTTGGACAACCGCATGACCTGGCCCACGAAGAAAGCAGCGACGGTCTTCTTGCCGCCACGGTACTGCTCCACCTGCCTGGCATTGGCCGCGATCACTTCGTCGATCATGCGCTCGATCGCGCCTGTGTCGGAGATCTGCTCAGGTTTCTCGCGCTCGTAGACCTCCGCGAAGTCTTCACCGTTCGCGAAGCAAAGATCGAGGAGACCCTTGAGCTGCTTGCTGGACAGCTTGCCTTCTTCCAGCAGATCCGCGGCCTCTACCAGGCCTTCCATGCTGACCGGAGACTGCGCCAAATCGAGATTGCTCGCGTTTAACCTGCCCATCAACTCGCCCAGCATCAGATGCGCAACGCGCTTTGGGCTCCTGGCGGTTCCGGCCGCGGCCTCGAAACGGTCGGCGAACTCCCGCGTTGCGGAGATCGTCTGCGCGTCTTGGGGCGACAGGTCGTACGCTTGGATCAGCCTTGCACGTTTGGCCTCGGGCAGCTCCGGCATCCCGCTTAGGATCTGCTGCTGCCATGCCGCATCCACGTACAGCATGGGCAGGTCTGGCTCTGGAAAGTAGCGATAGTCATGCGCTGCCTCCTTGCTCCGCATGCTGTAGGTGCGGCCTTCGGCGCTGTTGTACAGGCGCGACTCCTGCACCACGCGACCGCCGCTCTCCACAACCTCCACCTGCCGCTCGATCTCATAGTGCAGCGCTTCACGGATAAAGCGGAAGGAATTGACGTTCTTCACCTCGGCCTTGGTGCCATACTGCGCGGCTCCCTTGAGCATGACGGAGATGTTGGCGTCGCAGCGGAGCGAGCCTTCCTCCATGCTGCAGTCGCTCACACCGGTGTAGAGGAGGATCTCCTTGAGCTTTGTCAGGTACTCGTAGGCCTCTTCGGGTGTGCGCAGATCGGGTTCGCTGACGATCTCAACCAGTGGTGTGCCGCAGCGGTTGAGGTCGATGTAGGTGCGGGTTGCGGAGTCGGGGAAGCCGTCGTGGAGGCTCTTGCCCGCGTCCTCTTCCATGTGGAGCCGGGTGATGCCGATGCGGCGCGTGCCTCCGCTACCGTCCGAGACATCGATCCATCCATGCTCCGCAAGCGGCCGGTCGAATTGGGAGATCTGATAGCCCTTCGGCGAATCCGGGTAGAAGTAGTTCTTGCGCGCGAAGATGCTCCGCTCGTTCACCGTGCAATGGAGCGCGGATGCGGCGAGTACGGCGAACTCCACGGCCTGGCGGTTGAGTACCGGGAGGGCTCCGGGGAGGCCGAGGCAGACCGGGCAGCCGTGCGTGTTGGGCTCGCCGCCGTAGAGGTTGATGCAGCCGCAGAAGGCCTTGGTCCGCGTGAGCAGCTGGACGTGGACCTCGAGGCCGATCACGGGCTGGTAGCGGGCGAGAACCTCGGGAGCGATGGCGCTGATGGCGGAGCTCATGCTGTGGGCGAGTGTATCAGCGTGCATCCGCCGGGGCGGTTCCGTCTACTCCCCCTGCTCTCTCAACTAAATTCCTCATTCGGGATCCCTTGTCTCCGATGATCTCCCTAAGTTCCTCATCCTTTTTGGGTTCAGAGCAAAATCAACATTGGATTGGGCTTATGGGAGTCGCATGCCCAGAATGAGTTCCGTTGTGGTTCTAACTTCCCGTGGTGGCGCGATCCGGTTCACAACATGCCTGCTCATTCAGGTGTGCGGATTGCGGAGAGGGGAGTGCCAGCGCGATCCGGTGTGGAATCGGGGAATTTCAGGCAGGAGACTTGACAGTGAGGGCGATTGCCAGATTTTTCTTGATCGCTTCCGCCCGCTCCTGTACTTCTTGTCTATCTGCCGGCCACGAGCCGGCGCCGATGTCTTCCTGTGCTTCTGCTGTCTCAGGAGTTCCTTTGCTGCACTGCTGTTCTGCTCTGCCAAACCGTCTCGCCACCGGAGTTCGTCTTCTCTCCCGGCTCTCTTTCCTTTCCGGCGTGCTTCTGCTCGGCTTTCTCTTCGCGGGTGTGGTGCTGCCTGCGAGCGGATCGAGCAAGGATCAGGTTCCGGACTGGGTAAAGGAGGCCGCGACGACGCCGATGCCGAAGTATCCGGAGCGCACGGACGCGGTGGTCCTGCTGGAGGATCACAACTACAGCATCAGTACAAACGGGAGCCGGGTGGAGCACGTGCGCCGCGTGGTGCGGGTACTCCGGCCGCAGGGCAGACGCTACGGTGAGATGTACGCGATGTACTCCGCATCGGAAAAGCTGCGCTCGTTTCACATGTGGTGCATCGGGCCGGATGGTCACGAGTATGCGGTGCGCGATAACGAGTTTACGGACAGCTCCGCTGGCGCGGGTTTCCTTCTGTACAGCGATGACCGCGCCCGCGTAGGAAGGGCTCCGGCGCTTGACACAGGAAGTGTGGTCGCCATGGAGTTCGAACGAGAGGATCACCCCTATGAGAACAACATCCTCTGGGTTCCCGAGGAGGAGATTCCCGTTCGGAAGGAGCGGCTGACACTCACGCTGCCGCCGGAGTACGTGTACAAGGCCGCATGGAAAGGCGGCAAGGCTGCCAACCCGATCGATCTGGAACAGCAACGCACGCTGTGGGAGGCGAAGGACCTTCCCGCGCTGACACACGAAGGTGTGGTGATGACGCCCAGCATGCATAGCCTGGCTTCCCGGCTGGATGTCTTTTACTACAGTCCGGTTCAGCACGATGCTCAAACGATGCATGGCTCGTGGAAGGACGTTGGCCTGTGGTACGAGTCGCTGGCGCGCGACCGCAACAGGCCGGACGCGGCGATGACAGCCAAGGCACAGGAGCTGATTGCGGGCAAGGCGGGTTTTCGCGAGCGTGTCGAGGCAATCAGCGAGTTCGTGCAAAGCGACATCCGTTATGTGGCTATCGAGATTGGCATCGGTGGCAACCAGCCACACGCCGCCGCCGACATCTTCCGGGCGCGCTATGGCGATTGCAAGGACAAGGCGACGCTCCTGAGCGCGATGCTGTCCGCTGTGGGTATCCGGTCGACATGGATGATGGTGGATACCCGGCGTGGGGTGATTGCGCAGGAGTCGCCGTGGGAGCGCGGGCGCCCAAT
>CAXTSF010000131.1:0-3919 GCA_964246865.1 uncultured Terriglobus sp. | reverse complement strand
GCAACCATATGATTGCCGCGATCGAACTGCCGGCGGAGTACCAGCCCGAGCGAATGTACAGCGTTGTGCGGACGGCAGGGGGCAAACGCTTTCTCCTGTTCGATCCGACATGGGAGAAAACACCTTTCGGCCAGATAGAACATGAGCTACAGGGCAGCGACGCCTTGCTGGTGGATGGCGCGGCGAGCCAGGCAATCCGGATCCCGGTGCTGGACGCAAAACAGAACACAGTGGAACGGCGCTCCAACTTTCATCTCAGCGCCGATGGCGACCTGACGGGCGAGGTGGAGGAGCGCAGCAGTGGGGACATCGCGGCTGAGCCGCGATACATCCTCAGCTCCGCCGACGCGCGAGAGCAGAGAAGGCTTGTGGAGCGCCGTATGTCCAGGGACCTGCTTTCCTTCCACGTTGCAGACATAAAGCTGGAGCATGTGAGGGATCTGCAGAAGGAGTTTCTACTCCGGTATTCCCTCCAGGCGGTGCACTTTGCGCAGAGTGCCGGTCCTCTGCTGATGGTGCGTCCCCGGGTGCTTGGTCGGGAGAGCTTCCCTCTTGACCGTCCCGGAGCGCACGGCGGAGAGAGCGGGCGTGCGGTGCCAATTGACCTCGGTGAGACACGCACGATCCACGATGAATGTTTAATCGAGTTACCCAAGGGTTACACCGCGGATGAATTGCCGGCACCCATCGATGTTGATGTGGGATTCGCCTCCTACCGGAGCAAGGTAACGCTGAACGGGAGCACCCTGCGCTACGAGCGCACGTATACGGTACGGGAGATTTCACTTCCGGCAAGCCGATACGCCGAGCTGGAAAAGCTGGACCACGCCATTACCGCGGACGAAGAGAACAGCACCGCGCTGAAGCTGGTGAATTGAGTTGTGACGAGGGACACCAGGCCTTGCTGGCCCTGAGGAGAAAGAGATGCGGTATCGCCATATCTGCCGGTTTCCGATCGCATGTGCCGTCTGGCTTGCGGGGCTTGCCGCCATGCCGGCGCGAGCGCAGCAGTGGATTGCACCCACACCGGAGGAGCTGCACATGACGGCGGTACCGGAGCTGCCCGGGGCGAGGGCGATTGTCCTCAACCGCAACGAGACGGCGGATGACGACAATCACATGACCTCGCACTACTTTCGTATCAAGATCCTGACGGAAGCGGGCAAGGACCTGGGCGATGTCCGGCTGCTCTACGATAAGCGAAGCGATGGCAACGGATTCACCGTGGCCGAGATCGCAGGGCGCACGATACAGCCGGACGGAACGGTGGTGCCATTCGCGGGCAAGCCGTACGACAAGGTACTGGAAAAGAACAAGCGCGATCAGATCACGACGCGTGTGTTCTCAATGCCGGCAGTACAGGTAGGCAGCATTCTCGAGTACCGGTACAACATGCGATGGGATGACCGCATTTTCTACTCGCCCGACTGGAATATCCAGGCAGATCTGTTTCTGCGGCAGGGACACTTCCTGTGGAAGCCGACACAGAAGGAGCTGCTGTCAGCGTCCCGCGGGAGACAGGCGACGACATCATCGCTGGCCTGGAACGCGGTGCTGCCCAAGGGCGTGGAGCTGAAGCGGACGCACCTGCCGACCGGGCGCGTGCTGATGGAGGTGAATGTAGCGAATGTGGAACCGTTCGGTGCGGAGGAGTACATGCCGCCTGTGGAGAGCGACGCGTACCACGTGCACTTCTACTACTCGCCCTATAAGAGTGGGCAGGAGTACTGGCGTACGGAGGGCAAGTACTGGAGCAGCGATGCGAACAAGTTTGCCGCGGCTGACGACATGGTGCGAACAGCCGCAAAGGAGCTTGCCGGCAACGCCACTGGCGAGGAGGAGAAGGCGCGAGCACTTTACCGGGGCGTGGCGAAGCTGGAGAACACCGACTTCACGCGCCAGCGGAGCACGACAGAAGAGAAGACAGAGGGCCTGAAGGAGACGAAGAACGCGGGCGATGTGCTGCGGAAGAAGCGGGGATCCGGCGACCAGATCGCGATGACCTATGTGGCGCTGGCTCGTGCAGCGGGCCTGAATGCGTCGATGATGATTGTCGCCGACCGGAGCGAGCGGCTGTTAAAGGTGGACTGGATGAACTTCAACCAGCTCACCGACGTGATTGCGGTTGTGAACTACGGGGGAACGGAGCATTTCCTCGATCCGGGCAGTCCCATGATGCCGTATGGACATCTGCACTGGAGCCATACGATGTCGGCCGGAGTGCGGCAAAGGGGCAATGACACGGAACTGGCGCAGGCACCGGCGGAGAGTTACAAGTATTCGCATACGAGCCGGGTGGCCGACCTGAAGCTGGAGGAGAACGGCGCCATTAAGGGCGTGGTGAGCCTGACGTTTGAGGGCTGCCCCGCCGTCCGATGGCGACAGGCTTCGCTGCGGGATGAGGATGCCGAGCTACGACAGAGTCTGAAAGAGCAGCTGGAGTCGATTCTGCCGGGCGGGTCGGAGGTGGCGGTTCAGTCGGTGAGTGGATTGCAGGATGCGGAGGCACCGCTGAAGGTGAGCTTTGCGGTGAGTGGGCTGATGGGCTCGGCGGCGGGGTCGCGCGTGGTGCTGCCGGCAGATGTATTTGTGGCGAACAGCCGGGCCCGTTTTCCGCATGAGCGTCGGGACCAGGCGGTCTACTATCCTTACCCGGAGTTTGTGCAGGATGCGGTTCGTCTCACGTTTCCGCCGGGGTTCGCGCTGGAGTCCGCGCCGGCGGAGAACAAGTTGGCATACAAAGAGCTGGCGGCGTATGGGCAGCGCTCCAAGGTGAGCGGGAACAGCGTGACGGTGTGGCGCGACCTGGCGATTGCCGATTTCTACTTTCCGCTGCAGGACTACCCGGAGCTGCGGAGCTTCTATGCGGGGTTTGAGCGGAAGGATCATGATTCGGTGGTGCTGAAGCGGAGTTCGACGGAGAAGGCTTCGGTGCCGTAGGAAGCTCTCACAGTGAAACGCTGGGGGTAAGCTGTGCCCTTCCGAGGAGCGCGGTGTGTCAGCGGGGCGAAGCTGTGCCCTTCCGAGGAGCGCTCTCAGGCACCCGTGATGGCTCGAAAAGCTTCCCCTGTCTGTCCATGCCACGCAAAGCCTCCGTAGCCAGGTGCATCGCGGCACATCCGCTAGACTTAGAGAGGCATGGTTCTTCCGTTTGTCCGCGAGATGATTGCGGACCTGGAGCATACAGATCCTTTTGAGCGGGTACGCCGTCACCTGAGCGGTGGGTCGGGGCGCAGACGTGTGTCTGGGCTGACGTTTACGGCGCGATCGCTGTATCTGCCGCTGATGGTACGGGCGTCCCAGGCTCCGGCGCTGCTGCTGGTGAGCGACAACAAGGCAGCGGAGGCGCTGCACCAGTCATTGAACGCGGCGTGTGAGCTGACGGGCGCGCTGAAGTGCGAGGAGGTGCTGCGGCTGCCGGCGCACGATGTGCTGCCGTTTGAGAACCTGTCGCCGCATGCGGAGATCCAGGAGCAGCGGGCGGCGACACTGTGGAAGATCTGCTCGGGCCATGCGCGGGTGGTGATTGCACCGCTGGAAGCGGCGTGCATGCGGCTGTTTGGCCGTGAGTACTATGCCGGGCTGGCGCTGGAGCTCAAGCGTGGCGAAGAGTACGACACGGCGATGCTGCTGGAGCACCTGCTGCAGGTGGGCTACACGCGGGTAGATGTGGTGGAGATGCCTGGGCAGGTGACGCTGCGGGGCGGCATTCTGGACGTGTATGGGCCGGAGATGGAGCGGCCGGTGCGCGTGGACTTCTTTGGCGACGAGATTGAGCGCATGCGCCGGTTTGACCCGGAGACGCAGCGCTCGTCGGCACCGGTGGACGAGACGACGCTGCTGCCGCTGACGGAGACGCCGGCGACGGAGCGGCTGCTGGGCGCGGTGCACGCGCGGCTGTCGCGGGGCGGCGCGGCGG
>CAXTSF010000130.1:0-9515 GCA_964246865.1 uncultured Terriglobus sp. | reverse complement strand
GCGGATCTACTCCGCTTTTCCTGCACTCACCGGCCCCACCGAAAAGTGGTCGAAGGTCACGGAAAAATCCTGCTTGCCGGGTGCGGCGGCGACCATGCCGATCTTTACCGGGACATTGGGCGGGAAGTAGGCGAGCCGCAGCATCGACCACTTCGCACCATCGAGCGAAGAATCGATCTGCACCGCGTCGCCGTGGCGCTGCAGGCGCAGCCAGAGGAACTCCGGGCTGTCGTTGCGTGGGATCACCGACCAGTCGGACAGATCGCGCGTCACCACGGCGCTGATGTTCTGCTTGCCGTCGACGAACTCGATGCCGGTCTTGATCCAGTTCTTCTCATCCAGCCGGATCATCAGGCCGGCCTGGTGGTACAGCTCGCGGTACTGGCCCTTGATCCGGACCTTCGCCTCGAAGTCACCGCTCTGCTCCTGATACCGGAACGGGCCGTTGTCGCGGATAAAGCCGTAGTGCGTCACTCGCCAGTAATCTGTGCCCGCCGGCACTGTCTCGGTCAGGGTGTCGCCCGTCTCTTTCCACTGCGCGGGCGCATGCTGCCACTGCCGCTTCGGCGCTTGCGCAAAGGTAGAGGAAAAGGTGGGAAGGACGGCAGCCATAAGGGCAACCAGCAGAAGGCATGGAGTGTGCATGCGCCATCCTCTCATCCTGGAGCGTCACCGCCACTTGATATTGCAGCCAAGACTGGGGCGCTGGTGCTCCAGCGGCGGCTGCCCGGTGCGGAGAGCCTCGATCGCTCCGCGCAGGTCCCTGCCCGTTGCCGCCTGATGGATCTCTGGCAGGAACGCCGTGTCGCTCTTGCGGTAGGGCCGTGTTCCGTCAAACTGCGCGTGGTAGACCAGCTTCCACTCGCGGTCGAACAGGTAGAGGTCCGGGGTGCATGCGGCGCGGAACTCCCGCGCCGTTTCCTGCGACTCGTCGTAGAGATACGGAAACTTCCAGCCGAGCCGCTCTGCCTGCGCCCGCATGTGCTCGGGTGCGTCTTCCGGGTGCGCGGCGATGTCGTTCGAGCTGATCGCCACGGTCGCGATCTCCCCGGCAAACTCGTGCGCCAGAGCGCCGAAGGCCTCCTCCATGTGCTTCACGAACGGGCAGTGCACGCAAAGAAACGCCAGGAGCACGCCCCAACGCTCTCCGGCATCGTCCAGCCCACCGAACACGTCGTCCCGTCCCATCGCCCGCCAGGAGATCACATCTGGCAGCTCAAAGGCCGGGCACACCGCGCCGAGGGCCAGCTCATTCGTCGATTCCGTTCGTGCCATAGCAGCAGTCTAGAGCACTGTCCAGACCCGCCCCGGATTCGATGACCGAAGAGGCCTTCAGAGTGTCACTCGCGTTTCGCTACACGGCCTTCAGGTTGCCATTGACGCCGCTGGGAAAGAAGCCGCCCTTCGCCGTGCCCGCGGTTGCGCTGCCATAGAGGATCGCCAACACCTGCGAGGGCGATCGCTGGAAGGGTGTTCCGTTGTAGGTGCCGTTCTGCCCGGAGGTGCCGATGGCCTGGGTGGCGAAGAAACCTCCCTTGGCGAGGGTCGGTCCGGCGAGTGCGAGCGTCACCGTGCCCGGGTCGCCGGGACGCACATCGAAGCCGTCCGGCGGTACGTACCCCGCCAGCGTGCTCGGGTAGGCGAGGCCTCCCTGCACAGCCAACAGCCGCACCGCTCCGGCATGGAAGCCCTCCGCGGCCATCAGCTGTGCAACGCCGGTCGTGTTGATCGCCGCAGAAAGCGTACCGACGACGCCCGCGTACGCTGTCACGCCTACGTCCTCCAGCAGCCGCACGATCTGGACGTAGTTGGTGCCGTCCACTGCGGCGATCCCGGCGAGGTTGATCTGCGGCCGCGCTACCGCGAGTGTTCCCGCGACCGATCGCAGCGCGGCCACATGCGAGATCTGGTCAAAGAGGATCTCAGCATAAAGGTCGGCGATCTGCGGGAAGGGAAAGGTAATCTGAGCCGGTGCGCCTGTCGGTGCCGGACCACCGCCGGTGTACTGGCCGTCCAGATCTTTTCCCGTGATCAGATAACTGTAGAGGGTCGCCTGCAGGTACTCGAGGTTGAGCAGATAGTTGAAGACGTCGACGTCAGCCTTCGTTGCCGCGGTCACGAAGGGTGTGGTGGTGCCGCAACCCGCAGCCGCTGCTCCCGCCAACGCCGCCGAGAGCATACCCACGCCGGTCAGGAATCGCCGCCGGTTCACATCCGCGGCGGTGTCCGGCTGCGTGGCTTCGGTGAGAACGTCCCCGGACAGGGGCGGTTGGGTGTGTGAAGCCATGGCAGAGACACTCCTTAGAAGGACCGAGGTCCTGCTTGCCAGTTTAGAGCGGTATCGGCGCGGCCGCGTTGCAGCGGCCGACTGCGGTACAGTCTGAAGAGTTGCGGGAGGAGCAAGCGCATGACTACCGGAAATGAATCCACGCTTGAGCGCCTGAAGCAGGGCATTCGACGTTTCCAGACCGAGGTATACGCGCCTCGCAGGGAGCAGTACCAGGTTGCGGCCACGACGCAGCAGCAGCCGCACACGTTGCTGATCACCTGTGCCGACTCCCGCATCGATCCCGAGGCACTGACGCAGAGCCCGCCGGGCGAAATCTTTGTGACGCGCAACATCGGGAACATGGTTCCGGCGTATGGCGAGATGGTGGGCGGCGTGAGCGCGGTGATCGAGTATGCCGTGGACGCGCTGCGCGTGAATCAGGTGGTGATCTGCGGCCACACGGATTGCGGAGCGATGAAGGCGCTGACCCAGGACGATTCACACCTGGAGAGCATGCCAACCGTGCGGCGATGGCTGCGAAACGCGGAAGCCGCAAAGCGCGTGAGCGCGACCATGCAGGATGGGCGGCCTCTGCTCGACAACCTGACCGAACAGAATGTGCTGCTGCAGATGACGCACCTGCGCACGCATCCCTCGGTGGCGGGCGCCATCGCCCAGAACAGGCTGTCCGTCTCCGGCTGGGTGTATGACCTCTTTCACGGCGACGTGCGGATTTTTGACGAGAGCAGCAACACCTTCCAGCCGGTCCGGCAGGATGCGCCGGAGAGCGCGAGCTAGGCAGTGATCGTTCCACGGGGTCCGGTGCTCACGCGGCTGCTGTCTTATGTCGGATGGCCGCTGCTGCTGCTGTTTTTGTATGACATTGCCGTTGTGCTCTTGGTGAAGGTGCTGCACCAGAGCTGGCTGTCGCTGCCGCACATTCCTCTGGCGCTGCTCGGCTCGGCAATTGGCATCCTCATGGGATTCCGCAACAACAGCAGCTACGCGCGATGGTGGGAGGCGCGCACGCTGTGGGGCGCCATCGTGAACAACTCGCGCAGCTGGGCGCGTCAGGTGCTTTCCTCCATCGCCGTGCCGGGCGAGGCCGAGCGGCAGGAGGCATTCGCGCTGCAGCGCCGGCTCATCTACCTGCAGATCGCGTGGGCCTACGCCTTGAAGCAGCAGCTGCGTGGACTTCCGCCAGCGGACGAGATGACGTCGTTGCTGCGTGGTGAGGACCTGGCCGGACTCGAAGGGAGCACGAGCGTGCCGTTCACCTTGCAGCGGTGGCAGGCAAAGCTGATCGGCGAGGCCAAGGAGCGCGGCTGGCTGGACAGCCTCGAGTGGCAGGCGATGGATGCCACGCTAAACGATCTGCTCGATGTGCAGGGCGGGTCCGAGCGGATCCGGAACACGCCGATGCCGAAGCAGTACGACTTCTATCCACGGCTGTTTGTGCAGATGTACTGCCTGTTGCTGCCGCTGGCGCTGGTGGGGAACATGGGCTGGTTCACACCGTTGGGATCGACGGCAGCGGGCTTCATCTTCCTGGCGTTGGACAAAATCGGCCGCGATCTTGAGGATCCGTTCGACAACAGCATTCACGATGTGCCGCTGACGTCGATCTGCCGGACGATCGAGCGCAACCTGCGGGAGGCACTTGGCGAAAGCGAGTTGCCTGCGCCTCTGGCGCCGGACCGTGGGGTGCTTTGGTAAGGGAGCTCTGCTATTCAGGGAGAGATCGAAATTGACATCGCGAGAAGCTTCATCTCCCGTCACTTCGTCTCCCTCATTTCTCCATGGACCTCGTCAGGGCGCAACTATAATCGGCGGCGTGAGATGTTTCCGAAAAGCGCGGCTGTGGCTGCTCGTTCTCTGCCTTGCGCTCTGCTCCGCTGCCCTGCCCGGTCAGGAGGCAGAGAGCGGTGGACGGGTGGTTCTGGTGCTGCCCTTCGACAACCGTTCCGGGCAGGCAAGCCTGGACTGGGTAGGCGAATCGTTTGCGGAGACCCTGAGCCAGCGGTTCCGGTCGACCGGCTTTCTGACGATCTCGCGCGACGACCGGGAGTATGCGCTGGATCACCTTGGATTGCCGCTTGGTTTCCGGCCTTCGCGGGCCACGACGCTGCGCATCGCGCAAACGCTGGACGCAGAGTATGTGATTGTGGGCAGCTACAGAACGCAGGGAACGCGCGTGCTGGGGCAGGCGCAGCTGCTGCAGGTGAACCAGCTGCGGATGTCGGCACCGCTGGAGGATTCGGCTGAGTTGCCGCGGTTGCTGGATCTGGAAAATGCGCTGGCGTGGAAGTGCGCCGGAAAGATGGATCCACATTTTCAGGTTGCGGAGAGCACCTTTATCGCGGCCTCCGCCGGTACAAAGCTGGACGCATACGAGAGCTATATTCGCGGCATTACCGCGGGGACGGCGGAGGAGAAGCTAAAGCGCCTGAGCCTGGCGTCGCAGATGGCTCCCACCTACGCACCTGCCGTGCTTGCGCTGGGCAAGACGCAGTATGCCAACCGCGAGTTTGAGGCGGCGGCGGTGACGCTGAACAAGGTGGCCGGGTCGGACCCGCTGTCGCTGGAAGCGGGCTTCTATCGAGGGCTGGCACGCTTTAATGAGACCCGGTATGCGGATGCCGAGGCAGCCTTTGGATCGGTGGCCAGCAAGCTGCCGCTGCCCGAGGTCGTAAACAACCAGGGAGTGGCGCAGGCCCGGCAAAGGCGGGATGGAACGGCGCTGCTGCAGCGGGCCTCATCGGCTGACCCGCAGGATGCGGATTACCACTTCAATGTGGCGGTGTCTCTGCGGCGGCGCGGCGACGTTGCCGGTGCGCGCAAGGAGGCCGACGAGGCCGTTAAGCTGAGGGCGACCGACGGCGAAGCCAGGCAGTTGCAAACAGTGCTGAACGGAGGTGCGCCGCCGGCAGGGTATGAGCCGCAGGAGCGCATACGCAGGACGTACTCCGAGGCTGCATTCCGGCAGGCGGCGTTTCAGGTGGACCAGATGCGCGCCGCACGGTCGGCGAGCCTGCCGGCAGCGGAGCGTGCGGCAAACACGGCGCAGACCGGCCAGGAATACCTGACCCAGGGCTTGGTGCTGGAGGCAGAGCGTGAGTTCCAGGCGGCGGTTGCGGCGGACCCGAACTCCGCTGCCGGGCACCTGGGCCTTGCGGAGGTACGTTCACGTTCCGGCAGGGTGGACGAGGCACGCGCGGAGGCGCAGACCGCGCTGCGGTTGAAGCCAACGGCGGAGGCGCACCTCGTTTTGGCGCGCATGCACCTGCAGACGAATGAACTGCCGGCGGCCGCGGCCGATGTTGCAGACGCGCTGAAGCTGGAGCCGAACAACTCCGCGGCGAAGGGTATGAAGATCGCCCTGCAATCGCGCGGTCAGACCATTCCATGAGACCTCTGGTGCTGGCGGCCGCGACGCTGTTTCCCGGGTTTGCCCTGCACGATCGGGTTGTGGAGGTGCTGCAGGATCCGAACGCGGCCGTTCTTATGCTGGCGCTGGGCGGCCTTTTGATCTGCCTGGAGTTCAACCGGCCGGGGTGGGTTCTGCCGGGGATGACGGGATTGCTCCTGGTGTTATTGGCTGTGTGGGGACTGCAGCGAATGCCGCTCTCGATGGCGGGGTTGGCCCTGACGGCGGCAGCGACCGGACTGGTACTGCTTGGAGCGCGGCTGCCTTTGGGGCGCCTGTGGGCGGTGCTGGGCGTGTGTGCGCTGCCGGTCGGTCTCGCGATGCTGGTGGGCGGTCCGGGGCCGCGGGTGCGTTGGCCGGTTGCGGTTGGGGCCGGGCTCGGTTTTGGACCGGTTGCTGTGGTGCTGATGGAGATTGGCATGCGGGCGCGGTGGGCAAAGCGACGGCTGGGAGCGGAGGCGTTGCTGGGCTGCCTGGGATTGGCGGAGACGCCGCTGACGCCCGAAGGACGAGTGCTGGTTGGCGGGGAGCTGTGGCGCGCCACCGTGGAGTCCGGAACAGCTCCGGTGCCTGCCGGGTCGAACGTGCGGGTCATGCGTGCGGAGGGGCGGGTGCTTGCGGTTATGGCAGTCGCAGGATCACCGGAGGCCTAAGGGCGACCTTCACGGCGCTGCCAGGGCCACCCTGTCGGGTAGACTGTAGGTGGCAGTTCGCAGTCTCGCCCTGAGGTTTCGCAGTCGATGTTTAACAAGCTCCGCCCCTGCTTCGGGGTTCTCTTTTTCGTTCTGGCCGGGTATGGTTCTGCCCAGACTGCCTCGCCCGGTACAGCACGTTTGCAGAGGGTGATCTCGCACTTTGACCTGGGTGTTTCCGGTATCGCGACGTTTACGTCGGGTGTTTCGGGGCGGGTATCCAATCCGACTGCCGTGACGCCCTCAAACATCTCGCAGACGGCCAGCACGGCTGCCGGCGTGCTGGTAACAATCCGGGGGCAACGCTCGCCCTATGTGGGGATCGAGTTCAACTATGGCCTTGCACGGTTTGCGCAAACGTACAGCTGCTGCAACAACAACACGGTTGGTGGCGGCCAGGTCGTGGCCGGGCCCCTGGTGGTGCAGGCATCGGCGAACGAGTACACGCTTGGATACGTGGTGCGGCCGCCGCATATGCTGTTCGGCACGCAACCGTATGCCGCTGTGGGCGCGGGGACGATGGAGTTCAAGCCCACCACGGGAGGCGGACAGGGACTGCCGCTGCAGGCGCGCGCAACGTACTACTACGCCGTAGGGCTTGAGGCACCGCTGCTGCAGCACCTGAGTGCACGCGCGGGATTCCGGCAGCACTTCTACCTGGCACCGGACTTCGGACAGAACTACTTGCAGCTGAACAAGCGCACCTTTACCAGCGAGCCGCAGATCGGTCTGTTTCTGCACTTTTAGAGCGGGTTGGCAAGCAACGTAGTGAGCAGCAGCGGAGGGACGGCCATGAGTTCGCTGTTTAATGACACGGAAGAGGATCTGCCGCTGCGGCCAAGAGGTATGGGCGAGCATGGTGCGCAGGACTTTCACGCGGCCAAGCGTCAGGAGCCGGAGCGTGAGTTGACGCTGAGCACAGGAACGGTGCTGCTGCTGTTTTTTGCCCTCGCCGCGCTATGCGCGGTGTTCTTTGGATTTGGCTACAGCACGGGACGGAAATCGGTGCAGACGACCGCTGCTTCGGCGGCGACAGCGGCCGGGGAGACGGACGCCGGTACCGTGGCGGTTGCGGCTGGCACAAAGCCGGCCTCCACCGTACCTGCAACTCCCGTGCCCGGGTATGTCGGCCCGGGGGGCGCATCGGCGACTTCGGCAGAGCGGCCGAGAGTTGCGACGGAGAAGCCCTCGGCGGCGGATGCCGGCCCATTGCCGGAGAAACGGCCCGTGCCCGCGAAGCGTGACGAGACTGCGACGACGGTGTTGGAGGACGCTCCCGCCAGGTCTGCACCGGAGCGGTCCGCGGGAGGAAAACCGATGGTTCCGGCTCCGGTGGTGCGAGTTCCACCTGCACCGGCTGCGGCCACTGTGGCACCGGCACCGGGCAGCATCCCCATCTCGCCTGCGGGTTCGATGTATGTGCAGATCGTCGCCGTAAGCCACCAGGAAGATGCCAATGTGGTGATGGCGGCGCTGCGGCGGCGAGGCTATGCGGTGACGCAGCGGAGCACGAACACAGATCCCCTAATCCACGTGCAAATCGGCCCATTTGCGACGCGAAAGGATGCCGAAGCAATGCGGGCGCGGCTGAGCGGCGACGGCTACAACGCAATTCTGAAGTAGAGCCCTTCGTACATCCGTTCCTCGAACCGTGCCGATGAAGTGCGTGGCGGCAGCCCACCCCGGCTCGCAACGGTAGCCAGCCGCTTCCTCCTGTATTGTCCAAACTCCTGCAGGCTTTGCCTTAGAAGAGACGGCCAAGGGTGAAGACAATCTTGCGGTGGCCGGCGTCGCCGATGGCGGGGCCAAAGGTAATGGCACCAAGCGGCGTTTCCGCGGCAAAGCCCAGAAAAACATCCTGCCGGGTGATGGTGGTGCGGTCCGGCGCGAAGACGCGGCCTGCCTCGTAGGATCCAACGACATAAATGGACTGGCCGAGCGGCTGCGGCAGCGAGGCGATGCGGCGCAGAACGGACGGGCGCACGAGGAGGTAGTCGGTGCCGCGGTACTCCTCATAGGAGGAGGCGGCGAGACGCAGCGGGCCGCCGAGGGTGAAGCGGAACGGATCGGCGACAGCCCGTCCGAAGTAACTGCCTCCGGCTGCCGTGAGGGCGAGGAGATTGCCGTGGCCGAGGTCGTGGAAGCCGGTTCCCGTGGCCTCCAGGCGGGGCGCGTTCCGGCTGCCGATGGCGTTGTACAGATAACCGAAAGAGCTGTCGATGCGAAGACCCTGCTGCGCGATGAGGGCACGGTCCTGCCCGTCGTAGCGGTAGCGGAGCGTCGCGAGCTGTGCCGTCCCGCTCAGGTTTGGCCGGCGATCATTCCCGGTCTGCGTGGCCCAGCGCTGGACAAACTGCTGCCAGCCGGCGCGGAACTCGGTATTGCGCGAAGCGGTGAAGCCGAGATCGACACCGCCGCCTGCGGCCTGGCCCAGGCGCTCGGCTACCCGGCGCTGGTTCACCCAGATATAGTGCGGCTCCCGAAGAAAGGTGAGGCGTGGCGCGAGGAAGAGGCCGCGGGTAGTCAGCCGTTTGTAGTATTCCGGCGTGATCTCTGTCAGGAAGCCGAAGCGGAGCCGGGTGCGAAGTTCGGAGCGGTAGCCGCCGAGGTCCTGGTCGACAAGGACGGCATCGACAGTGGCGCGTGAGGTGCCACCGGACTGCGCAACGATGTTGCCTCCAAGGAGAAGAAAGGGCGGCCCATAGCTCTTGTTGCGCACCAGAAGGTTGAGGTCGACATCACCGGGAGCGGGCCGGTAACCGGGAGGCACGACCGAAACGGCGACCGCCGGTACCTTGCTGCTGGGTGCCACAGTCTCATAGGTCTGCTTCCCCTTTGCGGCTTCAGGGCTGCCAGGCGGAAGGATGTTGTTCACAGCCGTCCGGCTGATGGCGGAGTCGCTTTCGCCACCGGGTCCGCGCTTCTCGTCGGGGTGCAGGATCTCACGGACGTCAAGGTCACCGGAGCGGGCGGCGGGACCGGTGGGCCGCTCGTCGACCGAAGCTCCTGGCGTGCTGAGGAAGTACACGGCGTCGAAGCGCCCATCGCTGCGGATCTCGTCGAGCTTCGCGTCGAGTGCCACAGGATCGATCTTCTGGCCGGCGAGTGGAGCGATCACGTCCCGCAC
>CAXTSF010000129.1:7849-9537 GCA_964246865.1 uncultured Terriglobus sp. | reverse complement strand
GGCTCGCAAAACGCGGGACTGCGGAGTACCTCGCCACCACCGGCACCGCCCCTGTCGACACCCTCCTCGGTGCCCTCGAACGCCTCTCGAATGCCATCGAAGCCGAGCCCACCCCCGAAGCGGCCAGGCCCATCGGCATTCATCTGGAAGGCCCCTTCCTCTCGCACAAAAAACGCGGCGTGCACCCGGAGCCCGACCTGCAGCCGCCGAGCCTCGATCTCTTCGAACGCCTGTGGCAGGCAGCGCGTGGGCACATACGCATGCTCACGATCGCGCCCGAGCTTCCCGGCGCTCTTGATCTCATCCGCCACGCCTCTCAGCGCGGCGTCCGCGTCACGTTGGGCCACACCGACGCTCGCACGGGCGAGGCGCGCGAAGGCATCGCGGCCGGTGCCGTCTCCGCAACACACACCTTCAATGCGATGCGCGCGCTCGACCATCGTGAGCCCGGCATCCTCGGCGTCGTACTTGACGATGCACATCTCTACGCCGACCTGATCTGCGACGGCATTCACGTCGCGCCCGAGGCCGTTCGTCTTTGGTGGCGGCTGAAGGGACCCGAGCGCGCCATTCTGATCAGCGACGGCATGGCGGCCACCGGCATGCCGGACGGCCACTACCGTCTTGGCGAACTCGATGTAGAGGTGAAAGAGGGCGCGTGCACCCACGACGGGGTTCTTGCCGGCTCCGTGCTCACGCTGGACCGCGCCGTGCAAAACCTGCGCGAGTTCACAGGTGCCGACCTGCCAACGGCCGTGCGCACTGCAAGCCGCAACCCGGCTGCCCTGCTCTTCGGCGAAGGCACGCGCCCCGCCATGACCACCGGCTCCGACGCCAATCTCTGCATCTGGGGCAAGTCCGGCAAGCTGGCCGGTACGGTAGTGCGCGGGGCCTTGCTCGCATAGAACCCAGGAGAACCCTTCGCAGCAACCCGCCTCGCCAAGCCCCTCGCATACACTCGCCCTATGCCCAACCGGCTCCACCCGCTCGACCTTCTCCTGATCGTTGTGTACCTGGCAGGCATTACGCTCTTCGGCCTGCGCTTCCGCAGGCGCGACAGTTCGCTCTCCTCTTACTTTCTTGCCGGCCGGAGCACACCCTGGTGGGCGATTGCACTCTCCATCGTCTCGGCGGAGACCAGTACCCTGACCATCATCAGCGTGCCTGGCATCGCCTTCGGCGGCAATCTCACCTTTCTGCAGCTCGTCTTCGGCTACATGGCCGGACGTGTCGTCCTCTGCGTACTCTTCCTGCCGCGTTATTTTCAGGGCGAGCTCTTCACCGCCTACCAGCTCATCGATCGCCGCTTTGGCCCTGTCCTGCACAAGGTCACGGCCGCCCTCTTTCTACTCACGCGCGCAGCCGCCGAAGGGGTTCGCGTCTTCGCCGTGTCCATCGTTGTCGGCATCGCCGTCGGCACCGGCGACATTCTCAGCATCGCCATCATCACGCTGCTCACGCTGCTCTACACCTTTGAGGGGGGCATGGCCGCTGTCATCTGGACGGACGTGGTGCAGATGGGAATCTATGTCTTCGGCACGGTCGTCGCGCTGTTCACCCTGGGCGGCCGTGTCGATGGGGGCTGGACGACGATCCACACCGTTGCCGCCGAGGCCGGCAAGCTGCGCCTCTTCGACTTCACGCTCAATCTGACGACGACTTATACCTTCTGGGCCGGCGTGCTTGGG
>CAXTSF010000129.1:0-7839 GCA_964246865.1 uncultured Terriglobus sp. | reverse complement strand
TTCCTCACCATGGCCTCGCACGGTACCGATCAGCTCATGGTGCAGCGGCTGCTCGCGGCCCGCAACCTTCGCGAATCGCGCCTTGCGTTGCTCGCCAGCGGTGCTGTGGTGCTGCTGCAGTTCACCCTCTTTCTCATCATCGGCATCGGCCTCTTCGCCTTCTATGGGCAACATCCGGCACTACACGTGCCCACCGCCGCTGACCGTATCTTCCCTGCCTTCATTGTCGCGCAGATGCCCACCGGCATTGCCGGCCTGCTCGTCGCGGCCATTCTCGCCGCCGCGATGTCGAACCTCTCCGCAGCACTCAACTCACTCTCCTCCACCACCGTGGTCGACTTCTACCTGCGCCTCCGCCCTGCGGCGACCGACCGTCAGCGCAACCGCTTCTCCCGCGGCAGCACTCTCGTGTGGGCGCTCGTGCTCTTTGCCATTGCGGCCTACTCGGTCGCTCGTGGAGGTCATGGACACGTTGTTGAGACCGGCCTCGCCATCGCCTCCGTCGCGTACGGTTCGCTCCTCGGCGTCTTTCTGCTGGGCACGCTTACCCGCTATGCCACTGAGGCAGGAGCCATCGTGGGTATGATTCTCGGCTTCGCACTCAATCTCGCACTCTGGCTGCAGGGCCATGCCATCCGCTTGCCGGGCGGCTTCATCCTGCCGAGGGTCGCGTACACCTGGTACGTCGTCATCGGCTCGGTGGTCACCTTTGCCGCGGGCTCACTGGCGAGCATCACGCTTCCTCGCAAACGCGCTCTCACCTCCCTGCTTGTTCTTTTTGGAGCCTTCGGCATGGCACGCGCGCTACACGCACAGGCTGCCCCACCACCCTATGACTTCGGCCCTCTGAACCAGGTTCTCGAGGACGCTATCCAGGCCAACCAAATTCCCGGGGCCGTCCTTGCCATCGGCCACGGCGGCACCGTCGTCCACCATCGCGCCTTCGGCAACCGCGCCGTAGAGCCGGCAATCGAACCCGCCACCGAGGACACGGTCTATGACATGGCCTCGCTCTCGAAATGCCTTTCTACCGCCGTCGCTGTGATGCAGCTCTACGAGGCGGGCAGGCTCGGCTTCGATGATCCTGTCTCGCGGTACCTGCCTGCCTTCGCGGCCAACGCGAAGGGCAGTATCACCATTCGGGAGCTGCTCACGCACTACTCCGGCCTGCGCGAAGATGTCACCCTGACCGATGTTTGGAGCAGCAAGGGCGAAGGCATTCGGCGCGCCCTGGACAGCGTGCCCTACGGTCCGCCTGGCCTCACCTTCCGCTACTCCGATATCAACTTCATCACCCTAGGGGCGCTGGTAGAAAAGCTTTCCGGTGAGTCACTGGACGTGTACGCCGGTAAGCACATCTTCGCGCCACTCGGCATGATCCACACGCGGTACACGCCACCGGCTTCACTCACTCCGGAGATCGCTCCCACGAATCACAACGACGACAAGCCCATGACGCACGACGAGCTCCTGCGCGGCGTGGTGCACGACCCCACTACCCGGCGCATGGGCGGTGTCGCCGGCCACGCGGGCGTCTTCTCCACCCTGGGCGATACCGAACTCTTCGCGCAGGCGCTGCTTGACCGTCTTGCCGGACGTCCCAGCGCCTTTCCCCTTCGCACGGACACGCTGCGTCTCATGTGTCAGCCGGAACAGCCCCCCTCCGGCAAGGCGCTTCGCGGCTTCGGCTGGGACATCGATTCGCCTTTCTCCCGCCCGCGCGGCGAGATCTTTCCCATCGGCAGCTTCGGTCACACCGGCTACACCGGGACCTCGCTCTGGATCGATCCACGCTCCGGCTCCTACGTCATTCTGCTGACCAACGCGCTGCACCCACGCGGCCGCCCACCCATCACGGCGCTTCGTGGCAGGGTGGCCACGGAGGCTGCACGCGCTTTCCACCTGGACACGCTCGTCACCCCTGTACAAACCGGCATTGACATGCTCCAGAGCACCCACTTTGCGGCCCTGCAACAGCTCAAGCCGCACCCCGGTCAGGGCATCCGCATCGGCCTGCTCACGAACGGGACAGGCCTCGACTCAAAAGGCCGTCGCACTGTCGACATCCTCCACACGGAGCTGCCAAAGGCTGTACCCGGCGCCAGGCTCGTAACGCTCTTCTCGCCGGAGCACGGCATCGCCGGCACCGAAGACCGCGAGGGCATCGCGGGCTCGACCGATGCGGCAACAGGACTGCCGGTGGTCTCCCTCTATGGCAGCAAGCCCGAGGACCGCCGACCGCGTCTCAGTGACCTCGAAAAGCTGGATGCGGTTGTCATCGATTTGCAGGACGCCGGCGTACGTTTCTATACGTATGAGACCGTATTAGGCTATTTTCTCGAGGCCGCGGCGAAGGCCGTGAACAAGCCGGCGGTCCTCGTCCTCGACCGGCCCGCGCTTATAAGTGCTGTCACCGTCAACGGGCCCACCAGCGACCCCGGCACGGAGAGCTACATCAGCTACATGCCGGAGCCGTCACAGCATGGCATGACGCTTGGTGAACTTGCGCGCTTCATCAACGGCGAGCATCACCTCGGAGCCAACCTTGCTGTCGTTCCTGTCCAGGGCTATCAGCGCGGCCTCCCCTTCGAGGCGACCGGCCTGCCCTGGGTGAATCCAAGCCCGAACCTGCGCAGCCTTGCCGCCGCCACACTTTACCCCGGTCTTGCCTTCTTGGAGTTCACCAACGTCTCCGTCGGCCGCGGGACTGACCGGCCATTCGAGCAGATGGGCGCAGCGTGGATCGGAACTTCTGCTGAAGCAGAGAAGCTTGCCGCCGCTCTTACCGCACGCAAGCTCAGCGGCGTTGAGATTGCCGCCACCCGCTTCACGCCCTCGGCACCCTACCCTTTCGCAGACCATGAGATCCATGGACTCGCCTTCCACGTCACGGACCGCCAACGCTTCGATGCCGCCGAGTTCGGTATCGAGCTGATGGCGGCGCTGCATACCCAGTACCCGCAGGCCTTTCAGATGGGCAAGGCAAAGACGCTCATCCTCAATCAGGCCACCCTGGATGCCTTGAGCAGCGGCAAGGATCCGCATGAGATCGCCGCCGCCTGGGAGGCTGACCTTGGCCGCTTTCGCAGCCAGAGGGCGCGCTATCTGCTCTACGGCTTTTTACCGGAGTTGCCGGCGGTCAGCCCTTCTTCGGCGCAGAACGCTCATCCGGCAACCGCTTCCAATCCTTGATGGTCTGCTCCGCCTAGCTTCCGGCCGTTTCGCCAGCTTGCGCCGCCCAATACGCTTTCGGTGCTGCTTGCCTGCCTCGTCGTACTCGATGCGTAAATTCATGGCCAAAGCAGACGCCGGCCCCGCCTTGCTACGCTAAACAGGTGAATATCCTTTTTGTCGGCGACGTCTTTGGCTCCGCCGGCCGTCGCATTGTCTCCGAGCACCTCCGCCATGTCCTCTCTTCAAATTCAGTCGACCTCTGCGTGATCAACGGGGAGAATGCCGCAGGCGGCTTCGGGATCACGCCGCCCCTGGCCGAAGATCTCTTCGACCTTGGCGCGCACGTCATCACCACCGGCAATCATTTCTGGGACAAGAAAGAGCTTCTCGACTATGTACGCGTGCCGGCCGACTCCCACGCCCGCCCGCGGCGCATCCTGCGCCCGGCAAACTTCGCCCCGAAGACGCCCGGCTTCGGCACCTACCAGGGCACACTTGCAGGCGGCCAGAGCTATGCGGTCATCAACCTGCAAGGCCGCGTCTTCATGCAGCAGAATGACGATCCTTTTCGCAAGGCAGACGAACTGCTCGCGACGCTCCACTGCAAGGTGATCCTGGTCGATTTCCACGCCGAGGCCACGAGCGAAAAGGTCGCCATGGGCTGGCACCTGGACGGCCGTGTTACCGCCTGCCTGGGGACACATACCCATATACCCACGGCTGACGAGCGCATCCTGCCGCAGGGCACCGCCTACCAGACGGATGTGGGTATGTCCGGCCCCTACGATTCCGTTATCGGTGTCGAGCGCGAGGCCGTCATTGAACGCTTCCTCACCGGCCAACCCGCCAAGTTCGAGGCAGCCAGAGGAAATCCCCGCATGTGCGCCACGCTGGTCGAATGCGACCCGTCCACTGGCCGCGCCTACGCCATCAAGCGCATCAGCCTCGGCGAGTAACGAAAGGCAAGTAACGAAAGAAGAGAGGCAGCCTTTAGGCTGCCTCTCTTCTTCTGTTATGAAACACCGTCTATCGCGATCGCCACTCGTCGCAAACTACCGCCTGCGTGCCGCTGGCCGCCGGGCGGCAGGCGTCCGTGCCGCCGGTTTCGCCGCACCTTTGGCCTGGATCTCACCAGCGCTCATCGAGATCAGCAGCGGCTTTTGCGTGTATGAGTCGAAGGTTGCGACAACATCGACCGCCGAGTCCACCGCCGGTGCCGTCTTTGGCGCCGCCTTCAGCGTGACAGCAAAGTCCGCCACCTTCGGTGTTGACGCCTTCGCATCATCCGACACAGCCAATTGCAGCGATGTGTCCGAGGCACTCACAACGACGCCGGACACCTTCACTTCCTTGCCCTTGATCGGCGCAAATACCTTGTCCGCCTCATCCGCCGTGCCGTTCTGAATGATGTACTCGCGATCGCTCAGTGCCAGCTTTGTCAGGTCCGGTGTGCTGGCCAGAACCTGCTTGACGGTGTCCTCAGGTGTGGGAGCTGGTTTCACACTTGTCGCGAAATCCGCTGGCGGATTCAGATTCGCCTTCGCGGCAGCCTGAACCGCTTCATAGCCATCTGCACCGCCGTGGTACTTCTTGTAGCAATACGTGGCCAGCTGCTGGAACTGCGCCTGGTACTGTGCCGGTGCATACGCCGCGGTGCGCGTTGCATAAAAGGTGCAGTTCAGGTAGTCCGGCGGAGTCGACTGGTAGTAGGCCTGTGCCAGGAAGTATGTGTCCTGCAGGAACGGTCCCGGCTGCTGCGTCTGTTCCAGCGGCACTGCCGCCAGCTCGCTCTTGTACGCCGAGATCGCGCCAGCCCCGTCTTTCTTCGTCAGCGCATCGATTCCGATCGCGCTGTAGAAGTAGGGTGTCACCTGCTTCTGGATCGTCGCCCAGTCTGCGTCCGACATACTGGCCGGCTTGGTCGCCTTGAGGCCGCGCGATGCGAAATCCGCAGCCTTATCGTAAGAGCTCTGCTTCTGTGCCGGGTCGGTTGCCTGGTCGCCCTGCGCCTTGATCAGACTGGTCTCAATGGCAAGTCCGCGAATGTTGTTCGGGTCCACCTGCAGGAGCCGGTCCGCCGCATCCAGCGTCTTCGGCACATTATTGGCCTGGCTGTAAGCCGCCACCAGCTGCTCCAATACCGAGGCCTTCACCGTCGATTGCGGGTATTGCGTCAGATAGGCCTCACCTGCCGCTGCCTTCTGCGCCGGATCGGTTTGCGTCGTGATTGCCGTATAGGCGTTGTACTCAGGCTGAGACATCTGTACCTGGCCGCCCGCGGCCGCGCCGCCCTGCTGCCCCGCCGTGCCGTTCGTCTGCACCGGAGTTGCACCCGTTTGCGCCGGGGCCGTGCTCTGCTGGCCCTGCGGAATCGTCACCGGCGTTTGACTTACACAGAATGGTGCCGCAGCGCTGCCTGCCGCGAGCATGGACGCAATCAATGCCTTCTTCATCAAACACTCCCTGAATCGAGAAATCGTTTATCTGTTTTGCCTGTGCACTCTACGGAATCCGTACGATGCGCGTAGATGGTGATCTGTCGCTCCTGCTCTTCGCGGAGCGCTCGCTTCTCACACGCATCTGGCGACGTCACCGTCGTATAAAGCTACGCTAACACGCACAAAGCGCATGCTGCGGGAAGACAACGCGGTCCTCAGGCAACAGCTACCGTCCGTGCAACCGGCCCTTCTCTCTCACCCTGCCGGGGCGGCGATCTGCTGGTGTGTACCAACCCCTTGGGATATCGCCTCCCTTATCCACAATCGGTGGGACTGTCACTCTTGATTCCACACCTCCCCGGCAATACGCTAGAACACAGTCTCACCAGGGGAGCGATGCCCACATCCCGGCTCCCCGCGCTCGGAGGTCTATTGCTGAAACTGAAACGTGTCCAGATTCTCGGCTTCAAGTCCTTCTGCGACCGTACGGACCTGCAACTCTCCGGCAATGGCATTGCAGCCGTCGTCGGTCCCAATGGCTGCGGCAAATCGAACATCTCCGACGCAATTACCTGGGTGCTTGGGGAGCAGTCCGCGAAGTCGCTGCGTGGCCTTAAGATGGAGGACGTCATCTTTGCCGGCACCCGCGACCGCAAGCCGACCGGCATGGCGGAGGTCTCGCTGACCCTCGTGGATCCTGAGGTCTACGACGGCGGCGAACTCCAACAGTCCGCCGCTATCGAGAGTGCCAACCTGCCCGATTGGGACGAGGTGTCCGACCGGGCCCGTCGCGCTGCCGAGACAGAAGCCGCTGTTGCCGAAGCCCAACCCGGGTCCATTCCCGGCGAGGAGGCCGATCCCGAGGAGCCTTCCCAAGAGAGTGCCGGCAGCGCTGCCGGCACTCTCAACCCGGTGCTTCTGAAGATACGGCGCCGCAAGTTCGGCCGCGCCCCTATGCGCGCCGGCGAGATCACCGTTACGCGCCGCCTTTTTCGCTCCGGAGAATCCGAGTACCTGCTCAACGGCAAGATCTGCCGCCTCCGCGACATCCAGGACATCTTCTTCGGAACCGGCCTTTCTGGAGAAAACTACGCGATCATTGGGCAGGAGCGCATCGGCCAGCTGCTCTCCTCCAAGCCACTTGACCGGCGCGCCATCCTGGAGGAGGCCGCCGGCATCACCCGTTTCAAAACCAAGAAGCGTCTTGCGGAGCTCCGCCTCGAGGCCGCCAAGCAGAACCTCTCCCGCGTCGACGACATCTTCGACGAGGTGACCCGGCAGATGGGTACGCTCAAACGTCAGGCAGCCAAAGCCGAGCGCTACGGCGAGCTGCGTAATGAGCTCCGTTCCAAACTGCGGGTCGTGCTGCGAAGCCGCCTCGCGCAGATGGACGAAGACCAGCAGACCTCCACGGCCAGCATCCACGTTCTAACAACACGTATCGATGCGCAGGCAACTCAGGTCGAGGAACTCGACGCAGAGCACAGTGCCGGTGTCGCCCGCGGCTACCAACTGGATGAGCAGCTCCGCTCCACCCAGTCCGGTGCGAATGAGAGCCGCGTTGAACTCGAGCGTGCCTCCGCGCGCATGGCCGCAAATACGGATCGTATTGCCGACCTCGTCGTCCGCCTCACGGGAGGCAGCGAGGAGCTCGCTCAGCTCCGGTCACAGATGGAGTCGCTCAGCGCGGAGCGGGACTGCCTGCGGCTCTTCCTCGAAACTGCAACCGCGGACACCGCCGCCGCGCGCGATACCGCTCAGGCAAGGCAGCGCGCGGCGCAGGAATCGCAGCGCCACGTCGCCGACGCTGACCGTGAGGCCTCTGGGGGTCGCCAGCAATCCATGCAGCTTATGCAGCGTACCTCCCAGGTGCATCGGGAGGAGGCCCAGGCCGTTGAAGCCCTCGCCGGACTTGACCGTGAGGCACACCGGCTTGTGGGCGAGAGTGAGAGTGCCCGCCGCGAGCTCGAAGCACTTGGCAGGCAGCGCGGCCAGGTCTCCCTCAGCTTTGAGTCCGTCACCGACCGCCTCCAGCGCCTTGAGGCAGAGATCGCTCAGCTGCGCCTGGACCTTGATACAAAGCGCCGTGAGGAGATGGAAAACCGCCGCCGTGGTGACCATCTCCGCGCCGAAGCCGCTACCCTGCTGGGAAGAAAGAATTCGCTTGACTCTCTCATCCGCGACCACAGCTACTCGACCGAGACAGTCCGGAAGATCTTGAAGGCCA
>CAXTSF010000128.1:8468-9589 GCA_964246865.1 uncultured Terriglobus sp. | reverse complement strand
CGATTGGGGCGTCGACTATATCAAGGTCGACTGCATCGCAAGCCACCCCTACAAGTCCGGTGAAATCCGCATGATCCGCGCCGCCATCGATAAAACCGAACGGCCCATGGTGCTCAGCCTGTCGCCGGGACCTGCCGCGCTGAACAACGCCGCGGAGTTGGGAGAGCTGGCCCAAATGTGGCGCATCTCGAATGATATTTGGGACGTGTGGCAGACCCATGACGATTTCCCAATCAGTGTCAGGGATCAGTTTGCCGCAGCCGCTGCATGGGCCCCTTACGCAAAACCCGGCAACTGGCCCGACGCCGACATGCTCCCCTTCGGCTGGCTCGGTCCCCATCCCGGCGAAGGCTTTGCCCGCAGGACACGGCTAACTCTCGACGAGCAGCGCACACAGCTGACACTGTGGTCCATCATGCGGTCACCGCTCATTCTTGGTGCCAACCTCACCGCTCTTGACCCCGTGACGCTGGCCCTGGTCACAAATCGCGATGTGCTCGAATTGGACCAGCACAGCCGGGAAAACCGGCAGACGGAGCACACCGGCGATCTGGTGGTCTGGCGTGCCACGGATCCATCCGCAGCGGAGTATCTGGCGCTCTTCAATCTTGGGGAGAAGCCGATGCGCGTGCAACGTCCACTTACCGGATTCGGCCTGCAGCAGCGGCCCTACTCGCAACGGAACCTCTGGAGTCAGGGCGGGTCCACCAGGTCGGCCAGCCTCGCCGCCGTCATTCAGCCGCACGCCGTACTTCTGCTCAGGCTTCAGTGATCCGGGGCTCCGGCCAGCTCAAACCTTCGCCCACATTTCTTCCCGCGGATCCTCCGGGTTCAGCTTCGCCAGCTCCCGCAGGATCTCCTTGGACCGTTCATCCTGAATCTTCGGCACCACAATCCGGACCTCCACGATCTGGTCGCCGCGCGTGCCCTCCTTTGCGGCCGAGACCACGCCCTTCTCCCGCAGCCGCAGCTTCTGCCCCGTCTGCGTTCCTGGCGGGATCTTCATCGTGGTCCGCCCGTCGATTGTCGGCACCTCGCTCTTGGTCCCCAGTGCTGCCTCGAAGGCGGTCCCCGGCACCGTCACGCGCACATCGTCCCCGGTCCGCGTGAAGACCGGGTGG
>CAXTSF010000128.1:0-8458 GCA_964246865.1 uncultured Terriglobus sp. | reverse complement strand
GCCTTGATCACCAGGTACAGGTCCCCTGCTGGCGCACCCTTGGTTCCAGCGTTGCCCCGGCCGGCAAGCCGGATGCGCTGCCCGTCCCGCGTCCCCGCCTTGATGCGAAACTCGAGCGAGTCGCGCTTCGTGACCGTGCCCTCACCATGACAGACCGGGCAAGCCTGCTGCACCTTGCCGGTGCCGCCGCACATCGGGCACTGCACGTTGAACTTCATGCGCCCGCTCATCTGCGTTACCTGACCTGTCCCACTGCATTGCGGGCACGTATTGCTGCCGCCCACTGATCCCTGGCCCTTGCAGGTGGTGCACAGCTCCTGGCGCGTCACCTCGATCCGCGTCGTCCCACCCCGGATGGCCGTCCAGAAATCGACCTCCACCTGGTATTCGAGGTCCGTGCCGGGCTGGGGTCCGCGCGCCATCTCCTGCCCACGGCCGCCGCCAAACATACTCCCAAAGATGTCGCGAAATCCTCGTCCGCCGCTCGTCTCCTGCGCCGTCCGCGGATTGCCCCCGCCGCCCGAAAACCCGGAAAAGTCAAAGCCGCCGAAGTCGAACGGTACACCCTGACCAGCCGAGGTCGGGCCACCCGGGCCCCGGCCCGCGCTGCCGCCGGTATACACATTCCCCCCGTAGCCGCCGCGCGCCGCCGCCTCTGCCTGCGCCGGGTCAATCCCGTCCGAGTAAAAGCCGACCTGGTCGTAGACCTTCCGCTTCTTCTCATCCGACAGGACATCGTTCGCCTCGGAGATCTCCTTAAAGCGCTCCTCCGCCTTCTTATCGCCCGGGTTCACATCCGGGTGGTATTTGCGCGCAAGCTTGCGAAAGGCCTTGCGGATCTCGTCCGCCGTAGCCGTCTTCTTGACCCCAAGCGCGCCGTAATAGTCCTTTGCCTGCGTCGATGCCATCGTCTCTGCGTTCTCAGTCTTTCCTGCTACTCATGGTGCTCGGCCACAACCTGCGGCAACTCCGCCACCGGTGTCTGGTCGCGCCGCCGGCTTAGTCCGCGCACCACCCGTCGAGGGCTGTATGCGCTGGTCGCCTCCAGCTCGTATCCATAATGATCGGCAATCCGGTCGTCCGACCACAGTTTTCCATGTTCCTGTCCCCTGCGCAGCATCCGGTGCTGCTGAATGCTGTCCGTCGCATGCATCACCCGGCGAAGATCGCTGTACTCATCCGACCACTCCCCACCACCGTCCTCGATCACCGACCGGAAATCTGCATAGACCGGCTGCAGCCGTTCATAAAAGGTGTGCCACACGTCGTAGATCTCCAGGTGACCCTTCTTCACCAGCAATCCAAGGTGCTCGTAGAAATCCAACACCTCAAATGCCGCTACCGGCGGGCTGTCCTTGTCCAGAGCCAGCAGCTTGCCCGTGTCGCTCAGCCGCTCGCGCGCCAGCCTCCGCCGCGCCTCCCGGAACTTGTCCGAGTGGAAGAAGTCGAGCTGCTTCTCCAAATTCGTCACCGACCGGTATTCGCGCTCACGCCGCAGCTGCAGCCCCGCATAGGTGATCGCTCCCGCACTCGTCAATACATAGGCGATGGTTGCGAATGCCTCCACCTCTGTCCAGTTGATGCTCAAGCCTTCTCCGCCATCCGCGCCGCACGCAGGCTCATGCCATGCTTGTACGCCCGCCCGTTCTGTAGATCGGTCGTTTTCTGGTCCACCGGACACCAGTACAGCGTCCGGCCCGCAATGTCGCGCCGCAGGATCTTCTCGCCGCACACCAGGCATGGCTTGCCATGCCGCCTGTATACATAGTGCTCTTCGCCGCGTTTCGCCGGCTCGGAACCGCTGGGCCGGTCCCGCTTCAGCGTCGTCACAATCCTCCGGTCCACCATGCCCGCCCGCAGCAGCGGAATCGAATCCCTCCAGATTGCCTTCAGCACCTTCAGATCAAGCTCATTGCCTGGCGTGAACGGGTTGATGCGGTGCCGGAAGAGCAGCTCCGCCCGATAGATGTTTCCGATCCCGGCAATCACCGCCTGATCCATCAGGAGCTCCGAAATCGATGTCTTGCGCGACAGAATTTTGTCGAACGCGAGCTGGGGATCGTCCGCGCCCGACGCTGCCTCGGCCAGAGGATCCGGCCCCAGCCGCTCGCGCAGCTTCTCCCACTTTGCCGCGTCGTAGACGGAGCAGTCCGTTGGCCCGCGCAGCTCGCACCACTCCACATTCGCTGCCGGGAACGGCTCCGTGCCGTCATCCGCATAGCAGCGCCGGTTATGCGGCTGGTCCTTGCCTCTGGAGAGCTTTCCTGCCCGCTGAAGCACTGCGCGTAGCGCACCCTTGGCTTCCGGCAGTGGACCGCAACCCTCGGAAAAGTCACCAAACCGCCCAAGGTGAATGTGCAGGATCAGGTCGTCCCCAAACTCATAGCCGAGATGCTTGCCCACGGCCACCACCCGCCGCAGCTTCTTTCCATCCACCTTGGCCGCATCGCTGAACCGGTGATTCGGTCCCGGCAACACATTTAGCCTCCGGCCGGCAAACGCCTCTGTGTGGCGCTCTGCCCACCGGTGTACCTCATTGCCCTCAGGCATCGTGTCTACTCCTCCAAGGTTCTCGGCTTGTACGCCCGCTCTCCTGTTGGATGAGGTCCCGAGAGAAAAAGCGCACTGTGAGGGGAGTACCACGAGCCCCACGACTTACTCATGCTGCCGTTCGGGTCTCTGGAGCTCCGCTGAACGAACCGTGGGTGGTTGCGCCTTCTGCCTTTGCGATAGTCAGTCTCTCGCGGCAGGCACTACCGTGCCGAGAATCGCATCACGAGGAAGACTTGGATGCGTCATACGCTCGAACGGCCGGGCAGGTCAGTTTTGACCCGCTCGGCCGTTCTAAACAGGACAACTCAGTACGCGAGAGCTCTAGAGGTAATCCGGCTTAGTTCCACACATGCTGGATCGGCATGGGCTCGATTCGCAAAATCGCATCTGGCCGAACGCTGTACAGCTTGCGCGCAAAATCTTTCGCCTGCTGCTCGCTCTCAAAAACCGTCTTCTCATGGAGCTGTCCGCCAACATACTGCTCGCACTTCCAGATCACTGTATTCATGGCTCTCCCCCTCAATCCCTTGCACTGTTAGACACACTCGCCGCACACACGGTGCTTGCCGCATGCAGACTGACGCCGAAACAGCGCTGTAATTCGCTATCCCATCACAAACCGGTACACGAAGGGCCGGGGAGAGGCTCCCCGGCCCTTCCTTTTCGGTCCCGCTTACTTGTGATCGGCGTCCACGTACTCCGCGTCGATCACGCCCTCATCCTTCTTCGGCTCGGCATGGTCGTCCGCCGTGCCCGCTGAGGCCGCTGCACCGTCGGCCGGCACATTCGCCGAAGCCGCCTTGTACATCGCTTCGCTCAGCTTGAAGGATGCCTGCTGCAGCCGGTCGTGCGCCGCCCGCAGTTCCGTGGCTCCCGGCGTTCCGGTCAGGGTCGTCTTCGCATCACCGAGGGCCGTTTCGACCTCGCCGCGATCGCTCGCCTGAATTTTGTCGCCGTTCTCCTTGAACATCTTCTCCACGTTGTAGACCAGCGAGTCCAATTGATTGCGCGCCTCAATCTCCTCGCGCTTCTCCTTGTCCTCGCCCGCGTGAGCCTCGGCCTCCTTCGCCATCCGCTCCACCTCGTCCTTGCTCAGGCCGCTGCTGCTCGTGATGGTGATCTTCTGGTCCTTGCCCGTCGCGTTGTCCTTCGCCGTCACGTTAAGGATGCCGTTCGCGTCGATATCGAACGTCACCTCAATCTGCGGCACGCCTCGTGGAGCCGGGGGAATGCCGCTCAGCTTGAACTTGCCCAGTGTCCGGTTCTGCGCCGCCATCGGCCGCTCGCCCTGCAACACGTGGACCTCGACCTCGGTCTGCGAATCGCCCGCCGTCGAAAACGTCTCCGTCTTCTTCGTCGGAATGGTCGTGTTCCGCTGAATCATCGGCGTCGCCACCCCTCCCAGCGTTTCGATCGCCAGCGTCAGCGGAGTTACGTCGAGCAGCAGCAGATCTTTTACCTCGCCGCCCAGCACGCCACCCTGCACCGCCGCGCCAATCGCGACTACCTCGTCAGGGTTCACACCTTTATTCGGCTCCTTGCCAAACAGCTCCTTCACCAGCGCCTGCATCCGCGGCATGCGTGTCTGCCCACCGACAAGGACCACCTCATCCACCTTGCTCGCGTCGATGCCCGCATCCTTCATCGCCTGACGGCATGGTCCAACGGACTTCTGCAGAAGGTCTTCCACCAGCGACTCGAACTTGGCCCGCGTCAGCTTCTCCACCAGGTGCTTCGGACCGGTCGCGTCTGCGGTAATGAACGGCAGATTGATCTCTGTCTCCATGGTCGTGGAGAGCTCGATCTTCGCCCGCTCCGCCGCGTCCTTCAGACGCTGCAGCGCCATCTCGTTACCCTTGCCGCGCAGGTCCAGACCCTCCTGCTTGCGGAACTGATCGATCAGGTAATCCACCAGCCGCTGGTCCAGGTTGTCGCCGCCGAGGTGCGTGTCGCCATTCGTCGCCTTTACCTCGATGACACCCTCGCCAACCTCGAGCACCGACACGTCAAACGTGCCGCCGCCGAAGTCGTAGACAACGATCGTCTCGTCCTTCTTCTTGTCCAGGCCATAGGCCAGCGCGGCCGCCGTCGGCTCATTCACAATGCGCTTCACATCCAGGCCGGCGATCTTGCCCGCGTCCTTGGTCGCCTGCCGCTGCGAGTCGTTGAAGTACGCCGGAACCGTGATCACCGCCTCCGTCACACTCTGGCCGAGGTAGTCTTCCGCTGCCTTCTTCAGCTTCTGAAGGATCATCGCCGAGATTTCGGGTGCCGTGTACTCCTTGCCCTGCGCAACGACAGCCAGGTTGTCACCCTGCGGCACCACCTTGTACGGCACCATCTTCATCTCTTCATTCACTTCATTCGGCCGGCGGCCCATAAAGCGCTTGATCGAATAGATCGTGTTCTCCGGATTGGTGATCGCCTGCCGCTTGGCTACCTGCCCTACCAGACGCTCGCCGCTTTTGGTAAACGCCACCACGGACGGCGTCGTGCGGCCACCCTCTTCGTTCGGGATCACCTTCGGCTCGCCGCCTTCCATTACGGAAACGCAGCTGTTGGTCGTTCCCAAATCAATGCCAATAATCTTTCCCACGTCGTTTCCTCCGGCGCAGCCGAACTGCACCCTGTCCCAGATTGGTTGACCTGCAGAGCGCTCAGGCATGTCCAGAGTGACATGTGAGTGTCTTACTGTCAACCAATCTGATGCTCCAGATATCGATCGGGATGCGTGTTTCACCAGTTCCCCTGGCGGTATTCCCACACTCGCACCCGCAAAAAAACGGCCCTCCAGGTGGAGGGCCAATCTGCCTTGGTTCTCTCTGGTTAGGAGAGCCTTGATGAGGCGGCTCTTGGGCGCGCTCTCAATCTTTTAGACGAATCCCGCACGCTGGAGATGCGGGACTCTGTCCGATTCCGAGCCTAGTTGGTGGTCGTTGTCCCCGCCGGCTTCGCCGCAGGAGTTGTTACCGCACCAGAACCGGTGCTTCCGGGAGCCGCGTCCATCGATGCCAGGCTGTTGTGCAGCAGCGTAACGCGGACGCCGTTCGTCAATGGCTTCTCGCCATCGGCAGCAGCGGTCGCCTTCACCTTACCCAGACCCGTCCGGTAGATCCGGTACACCGGAACCTGATGCTCGGCCACGAGATAACGGACAACCGAGTCCGCCATTGCTTGCGAGTTCGCTACACCGGCCCGGCTATAGCCCTGTACCTCAACGATATAGCCCTTCTCCGCGGCCAGCTTGGATGCCACATCGTCAAGCTCCGCTTTGGCGGACTTGCCGAGCGCCGTCCGGCCCGCAGCAAACGGTACGCTGGTCGAGGACACCGTCTGGTACTGATCCAGATTCGTCACCGTGCTGTGCAAGGCATTCGTGCGCGTAGAGGCGGTAGTTGCCAGCCCATTTGCCGCATCTGCCCGGCTGTTGGCTGCCTGCGCATGCTGATCGGCCAGAGCCGCGGCGTCGCTTGCCTTACGGATTCCAGCCGTGGATCGTGAATCCAGGTCCTTGATGTCATTCGCGTTCTTTGACTGCAGCTGATCAAGCTCGTTCACGCGATCCTTCACCGGATCGACCTGGCGCTTTACCCACTTCTTACGCGCCAATGGGTTCACATGGCCCCAAAAGCCCTCTTTGGACTGCGTCTCGAGCGGCTTTCCCGTCGCATAGCTCGTATTATCGGCCGCATCCTGCTTTGTCGCACCTGTACCGGTCGCACTTGTACCGGTCGCACTTGTACCGGTCGCATTCGTGGTCCGCGATCCCTGGGTCGCCGGTGATGCACTGTCCTGCGAGGCGGACGGCAGTGCCGGCGGTGTTTGCGCAGGCTGTGTCTGTGCCGGCTGCGCGCTGCCGTTATCCTGACCAGATGTCTGTGCAGAGATAGGCAGAGTTACAGCAGCCCCCAGGAGAAGGGTGGCAATTCCGGCGGTCATTCCTTGAACTTCGAATCCACGTGACTTTGTCATCTTGTTGGCTCCTTCGCATCGCAGCAAAGTTTCATGCGATTGCACCGTCGTGTGATGCAAACGCAATGCCAAACGGATAGATCGGGGCCGTTGTTCTAAAGCCACATCACGGGGCGCGGCCGATGAGACGGTTTTCTCGCGATTGGCCGGTATTCCACCCGATCTGCACTGCGTCCAACTCCGGCAGGAGGAGAGGCAATCCTTTGTTTTCTTCAGCCTGAACGCGGGCGAGGGTAGATATTTCCAGGTAGATTCTGGATGTCCATCCCACTAACGGGTAGTTTGCACAATGGTGATCTGCGGAGCCTGCTTGTCCCAGCCTTCCGGCAGTCCCTCCAGAATCAACCGGAACTCCCGGCTCGTCCCCGGCTGCAACGGTGTTGCCGACACCGGCTGAAGATCCACATACGGCTCCCGCGTCCGGATCAGCGATAGAGGCATCACCTCCACACGGGGCGAACCTCCGTCACTCATGGCAAACCTGCACCGCACCGTGATGCCGCGGACCGTCTCCTGGCCCGTGTTTGTCACCACGCCATCCACATAGGTGGAGCGGCCGCCTGCACCGCTGGTCGCCTCCGAAAGCGCAACCTCTGAGAGCGGCAGCTGGCCGGCATACGTATCACGAGTGGTCGACACCGCCGGAGCGCGGTGCAATAGTCCCGCGAACGAGGCGATCAGCACCGCTAGCACAATTACCCCTGCCGCCACGGCGACTGCCTGCCATGAAAATCCGGAGCGCCCCTCCTCCGGCCCCTTAAACATTCCGGAACCCCGCTGCTCAGCCATGGCCGAAGTTTACTACCCGGTTGCAGAGCGGCGCCTCAGGCGAACGACGCCCGCTTTACCTTCTGCCGGAAGTCCTCACCCTGCATCTCCACCACCACGCACATCTCCTGCAGGCGCGATCGCATGCGTTCGCCGATGCGGTCTCCCAGCGTCTCCTCCCGCATGGCGCCGCGCGCGATGGCAACCGGCGCGCCCTCCACAGCCACACCGCTGCCGAGCGGCGGCTGGTTCGCATAGTTCGTCGTGATCAGGGTGGTGCGCCGGTCGTTGTACCGCGTGTTCAGGATGTGCGCCACCGTATCCCAAACCCAGTCGGTCGGCTTGGACGCGCCAATCTCGTCCAACAGCAGCACCTCCGCGTCGAAGACCGGTGCCAGGACTTCGAGCTCTGTTGCCGCCACCTTCGGGTTGTAGCTGTTCTGTACCTGCTTCAGCAGTTCACGGTAGTCGTAGAACAGTCCGGACGCACCCCGCTCCGAGATCAGCGCCTGCAGAATGCCGACCGCCAGGTGCGTCTTGCCCACTCCGATCGATCCCGTCAGGAGCAGACCCGATCCGTCCGTACCCAGCGGGTAGCTTTCTACAAACTTGCGCGCCGCCAGGTGCGCCCGTCCCAGCGACCGGTTTGCACCGCTGAAGCCCGACTCGTAGGAGTCCAGCGTGCAGTGCTCATACCGGCGCGGGATGCGCGCCTGCTCCAGCGCCCTGCGTCCCCGCCGCTCCCGCCGGCACACACACACCTCCGCCGTGCGCCGGCCGCCCGCACGCTCCACGATCCGCATGCCGGCTCCCTCGCAGATCGGACAAAGCTCTTCCATCCCTCCAGTATCGCAGGCGCACTTCATCATTGCCCGCTGTGCCAAGGGAGGCTAAGATGATGCCTGGGCCGCACCTCGTGCATCCAATACACAGGGTTGGCGTGATGACCGGACCATCGATGTGGCGTGATCCTGCCGCTGCAAGCGAACCGTCCGCCAGGCTACATCTTCGAATGAATCGAGAGCACGGCATGCCGAAGCAAGGAATCCATCCGAACTATCACAGCACCAATGTCAAATGCGCTTGCGGGAACACCTTTGAAACCCGCTCCACACACAAGGGCGACATCGTCCTCGAAATCTGCTCCGCCTGCCACCCGTTCTTT
>CAXTSF010000127.1:0-9607 GCA_964246865.1 uncultured Terriglobus sp. | reverse complement strand
TCTCATCGGACACGCGGGTGCGGTGGCGCGCGATCCAGACGGCAGCGGCGGCGTTGGGTCTGGAGGTTTGCCCGTCGCGCACGGAGCAGCTGCAGGGGGATGTGCCCACGCATGAGCCGGGGTTGCGGGCGACGGAGCGGCTGCTTGGGACAGACGCGAGCTTTACAGCACTGTTTGCCTTCAACGACATCTCGGCGATCGGCGCGGTACGGGCGCTGCGGGAGGCGGGGCGGCGTGTGCCCAGAGATGTGTCCGTGATCGGGTTTGATGACGTGCAGGCGGCGGCATACCAGAATCCGCCGCTGACAACAGTGCGGCAGCCGCTGATGGAGATGGGCAGACTGGCGGCGCGGACACTGCTGGAGCAGATGGCATCGGCATATACGGGCACGCCCGAGGCGGAGCTGGTGGTGGCACCGGAGCTGGTGGTGCGGGAGTCGACGGCGGCAATCGGCCGGTAGAGTTGGCCTGCCTGTGCGGCTTCGCAGTGTCCGGGAATGGACGGTGCTGGCCACGGATGGACGGCGACACGCGGGTTTGCTGGTGCTGTTTCGCGGATTCCCGCTGTTTTGGCTTGGCCGTCTGATTGCACTCTGTCCTGGCGATGGACATTTCACGGCCCGATCTGAAAAGGCGAAAGTTTCGACGCAACCTCCTGCTGGCGGGCACGGCGGTAGCTGTGCTGGCAGGGTTGACGGCGGTGGTTCTGCGGCTGAAGCCGGCGATCCCCGTGGCGGATGGGCCGGTGTGGACGGACACGGTGAAGCGCGGCGAGCTGCTGCGGCAGGTGCGCGGGCCGGGCACGCTGGTGCCGCGGGAGGACCGGATCCGGCTGATACCGGCAGAGACAGAGGCGACGGTCGTGCGGATTCGCGTGCTGCCGGGGGCACGGGTGCAGCCGGATACGGTGGTGATGGACCTGGTGGATCCGGCGGTGCAGCAGCAGATGCTGGATGCGCAGCTGCAGCTGAAGGCCGCACAGGCAGACCTGCAGAACACACGGGCAAAGCTGCAGAGCGATCTGATGACGCAGCGCGCGGGTGCGGCGACAGTGAGCGCGGACCAGAGGCAGGCGCAGCTGCAGGCAGAGACGGACAAGCACCTGTATGAGCTGGGCGTGATCAGCGGGCTGACGTATAGCGCGTCCAAGGGCAAGGCCGATGAGCTGGGACAGCGGAACGATATTGAGCGGCAACGGCTGGACCTGAACGGCAAGACGATCGCCACGCAGGTGGCCGTGCAGCAGGCCAAGGTGCAGCAGGCGCAGGCGATGCTTGGCCTGCGGGAGAAGCAGCAGCAGGCGCTGAGTGTGCGGGCCGGGATTGATGGTGTGCTGGTAGACCTGCCGCACCAGGTGGGCGAGCACGTTGCGCCCGGCACGACGCTGGCGAAGGTGGTGCAGCCGGACCAGCTGAAGGCGTCGCTGAAGATTGCGGAAACGCAGGCGCGGGACATCACCATCGGCCAGCCGGCGGAGGTGGATACGCATAACGGCGTCATCCCGGGCAAGGTGATGCGGATCGACCCGGCGGTGCAGAACGGCACGGTGACGGTGGACGTGGAGCTGGCAGGGGCGCTGCCGCAGGGAGCGCGGCCGGACCTGTCCATAGACGGCACCATCGACTTGGACCGGATGCCGGACGTGCTCTACGTGGGGCGACCGGCGTTTGGGAATGAGAACAGTACGGTGGGGCTGTTCCGCGTGGATGCGGACGGCAAGGCGGCGACGCGGGTGCCGGTGAAGGTGGGCCGGGCGTCGGTGAACAGTATTCAGGTGGTAAGCGGTTTGCGGCAGGGCGATGCAGTGATCCTGTCCGACATGTCGCGCTGGGATGCGGCCGAGCGGATACGGTTGGAGCACTAGGACGGCACCGAGGAGAAAGAGCATGGCGCAGAAAGACAGTTTGATCCATATCGAAGCGTTGACGAAGGTCTTCTACACCGACGAGATTGAGACGCATGCGCTGAGCGGTGTGCACCTGACGATCGGGCGGGGAGAGTACGTGGCGATGAGCGGACCCTCGGGCTGCGGCAAATCGACGCTGCTGTCCATCCTGGGGCTGCTGGATACGCCGAGCGAGGGGCAGTACACGCTGAATGGGAAAGAGGTGGCCGGCCTGAACTTTGCGGAGCGCTCGCGGATACGGAACCAGGAGATCGGGTTTATCTTCCAAAGCTTCAATCTAATCGGGGATCTGTCGGTATACGAGAACGTAGAGCTGCCGCTGACCTACCGCTCAGGAATGGCAGGCAGCGAACGCAAAGATCGCGTAACGAAGGCTCTGGAGCGAGTGAATATGGCGCACCGGCTGCGGCACTATCCGGCGCAGCTTTCCGGCGGCCAGCAGCAGCGGGTGGCGGTGGCGCGCGCTCTCGCGGGGTCGCCGTCCATCCTGCTGGCAGACGAGCCGACAGGCAATCTGGACTCAAAGAATGGCGAGGCCGTGATGAAGCTGCTGGCAGAGCTGCACGCAGAGGGATCGACGATCTGCATGGTGACCCACGATCCGCGCTTTGCGGCGCATGCGGAGCGGCAGATCCATCTGTTCGACGGCAAGGTGGTAGCGGAGGGCGAGCTGCAACAACTGCTGGCCGAGGCGGACTCGGAGTACCGCACAGGCCGCACGAGCAACACAGCGGTGGAGCTGTGAGTACCGTCTGGACCTCGTGGGGGCAGGACGTCCGCTACGCGCTGCGTCAGATGCGGCGCGCGCCGAGGTTTGCGGTGACGGCGGTGTTGACGCTCGCGATGGCGATTGGTGTGGCAACGGCTGTCTTCAGCGTCATCGATGCGACGATCATCCGCCCTCTGCCGTATCACGATCCCGATGGAATCGTGAGCCTCGACACATTCTCACCGCAGGGCTATCACCAGCCCGCGTCGTGGGCACAGTATCAGGACTGGCGGAGAGAGAACCGCACGCTGTCGGCGCTTGCTGGTTTGGAGATGGGGTCTGCGAATCTGGACGCGAGTGGAAAGGCCTCACCGGTCCGCGCCGTTTACGGCACCGATAACTTCTTCGATGTCTTTCAGGTAAAGCCGCTGCTCGGGCGCACCTTCGCACCTGGCGAGGACACAGACGGGCGCAACGATGTAGCCGTGCTGAGCTACGAGCTGTGGCAGGGGAGCCTGGGCGGACGCAACGATGTGATTGGTACCACGCTCAAGATCGATGGAGTGCCCAACCTTGTGATCGGCGTGATGCCCGCCGGCTTCCGCTACCCGCTGAGCATGGTGAATGCCGTGTACCGGCCCATCCATCTGACAAAGAGCCGCAGGGAGCAGCGCGGATCACATTTCCTGCCGACTATCGCGAGGCTCAAGCCGGGCGTGATGTTGCCGCAGGCGCAGGGAGACTTTCAACATGTCCTCGATAGCCTTGGCCGCGCCTATCCGGATGAAGCGGGCAGACGGATTGCGATGCAGCCGTTGGCCAAGTCGCTCCTGGGTGACACGGCTGCGCCACTGCACGTTTTGACGATGGCTGTGTTCGGTGTGCTGCTGATCGGCTGCATCAACGTTGCCGGGCTGCTGCTGGCGCGCGGTGTGCGGCGTCAGCGCGAGCTGAGTTTGCGCACGGCCGTAGGTGCCTCTCGGATGCGGGTGGCGCGGCAGCTGCTGACGGAGTCCGCATTTCTTTCCCTACTGGGCGGAGCGGCAGGCGTTGTGCTGGCATTCGCTCTGCTGCGCATCCTGCGGCAGATGCTGGTGACGTCGCTCCAGCGTGGAGCGGAGATTCATCTGAACCTGACGGTGCTGATGGCGGCGCTTGTAACTGCTGTGCTGAGCGGCTTGCTCGCAGGCGCGCTGCCGGTGTGGCAGTCTGCCCGGCTGGCACCGGCGCTCGTTTTAAGGTCGGGAGGCGGCGCGGGTTCCAGCCGAGGCCAGAATCTGCTGCGAAGCGGCTTCATCGTTGCCCAGGTATCCATCACGCTCGGGCTGTTGCTCTGCTGTGGATTGCTGCTGCGAAATCTGCATGGTTTGCGCTCGGCCGATCTTGGGATCCGTCCGGAAGGTCTGCTGACAGAAGAGCTCTTTGTGAATGCGGCCAATCATCCTGGCGGAGATCTAGTCACAGGCTTTTACACGCCTCTGCTCGAGCGCGTTCGCTCGATCCCCGGGGTGACCGGCGTGGGTGTCATCAGCCTGCTGCCGATTCAAAGCTCGGGCAGCAATAGCGATATTCAGATTGTTGGCAAGCCTCCGGCTCCGAAAAATCAGGAGCTGCTCGCAGAGAATCGTTCGGTGGCGCCAGGAACTCTGGAAGCGATGGGAGCGCACCTGCTGCGAGGCCGCGCACTGGACGCTTCCATGGACAAAGCCGACGCTCCGCTATCGGCGGTGGTGAATCAGGCGTTTGTCCGGAAGTTCTTTACAGCCGGGGAAGATGCAGTCGGCAGGCAAATCGAGTGGGGACCGGTCAAGTTGCCGATCGTCGGCGTCATCTCCGACGTCCGGCAAAGTATCACACAACCGCCCATGGCTGAGATGGACCTGTCGATCGCGCAGATCCCGAAAGAGTACGCCGTGGACGAGCTGCAGCATATGACGCTGATTGTGCGCAGCTCCGTCCCGGCGACGCAGATTGCCGGACCTCTACGGGAAGCCATGCGGCAGACCGATCCGACAGTACCTTTCCGCACGCCCCTGACCATGGATCAGGTGATCGCGGAGACGCTTACCTTTGAGCGGCTGGAGAGCTGGCTGTTTGGCATCTTCGCCACGCTCGCGCTCGCGATTTCGTTGGTTGGCATCTACGGCATGATCCATCATGAGGTGGAGCTGCACACCCGCGATATCGGCGTGCGGATGGCCCTTGGCTCTTCACGCGGGCGCGTGCTCACCGGCGTGCTGCGGCGGGTCGCCGTGCTGATGGTGGTGGGCCTGGGCGCCGGTTGGGCTCTGACGTTTGCGCTGCAGCGCGTGCTCGCGTCGCTGGTGGAACTGCACTTCGCCCGGAATGCGGACCTGCTGCTCGGCATCACGGCAGGACTCGGTGTTGTCGGCCTGCTTGCGAGCCTGGTTCCGGCCCGGCGTGCGGCAGCGGTCGAGCCAATGCAGGCACTACGGGCAGAGTAGGACCGCACACGCAGATCGAACCGCAGAAAAAGAGAAAGGGAGAGCGCCATGACAGAGTTGCTGCAGGATGTACGGTACGCGTTCCGGCAGTTACGGCGCGCACCGGGCTTTGCCGTCACGGCGGTGCTGACACTGGCGCTGGGCATCGGTGCAACGACGGCGATTTTCACGCTGGCCTATGGTGTCTTACTGCGGCGGCTGCCTGTGGTTAACCCTGCCGAGCTGTACAGCATTGGCGATGCACGCGACTGCTGCATCAGCGGAGGCCTACCCGCGGGACAGCAATATTCCATATTTTCACAGGAAGCTTTTCAGGAGTTGCGCAAGGCTCTCCCAGAGTTCGTCGAGCTTGCGGCCATGCCGGCCAACAGCAACAACGGCCCACACACGGCAAGACGGGCAGACGGAGGCAGCCCGGCACAGCAATTGCACAGCAGTTACGTTTCGGGAAACTACTTCCAGATGTTCGGCCTGTCCGCAGCGCGCGGACGGCTGCTTACGGATGCAGACGATCAGGAGGGCGCACCGCCGGTTGCTGTCATGAGTTATACGACCTGGCTCAACCAATTTAATGGTGATCCTACTGTGATCGGTAGCACCTTTTTATTGGATAACCGGCCAGTCACAGTTGTGGGTATCGCGCCTGCTTCGTTCGATGGCGATCGTGTGAGTCCAAGGGCGCGTGACTTTTATGTACCTATCGCGGCAGAGGCTAAACTGTCCGACACTCTTATTAGCAAGAACACTCACCTTCGCTCGTTATATCTGGTGGGACGCGTTCGTCCGAATACAGACATCGTTCTTTTGCAGCAGAAGATTGACGTGCGGTTGCGTGCCTATCTCGCGAGCACACCGGACTACAAGGCGGCAGACGTAGCCCGCGAGCTACCCAGGGTTCATGCTCCGCTGGTACGCGCAGCCACAGGCGTGGAGCAATTACAGAAGGAGGTAGGCCAGGGCATTCATCTCCTGCTTGCGCTGTCAGCTCTTGTATTGCTGATTGCATGCGCCAACGTCGCCAACCTGCTGCTGGCGCGCATCATGGCTCGTAGTGCAGAGTTAAGCACACGCATTGCGCTTGGTGCTGCCCGCTCCCGCATTCTTCGGCAGAGCCTAACGGAAAGCCTGTTGCTCGCGTTCGCTGGCTATGGCTGCGGAATCCTCCTCGCCTACGGAGGCGCGCGTGCCATACTTGCACTCGCATTCCCGCAGGCACACAGCCTGCCCATAAACGCAGCGCCTTCACTTCCTGTTCTGCTGTTTGCCTTGATGATCACAGTAGCTACAGGCCTTGTATTCGGCGTGGTGCCGGCACTGGCTGCGACACGCAGCCAACCGATAGATGCCCTCCAAAACGCGCACCGGGGCAGCACGAGCCGCACCTCACTCAGTCAGCGCACGCTGGTAGTCCTGCAGACTACCTTTTCTTTAGTTCTGATTACAGTCGCGGCATTGCTCACACGCAGCCTCTCCAATTTAGACAAGCAGGACCTTGGACTGCGGACAGAAGACATCACCGTTGTGCACCTGGACCCGGGGGCGAGCGGATATGCACCAGCGCGCTATGAGGGGCTTATGCGGCGGTTGGAACAGCGCCTCTCCAACATCCCCGGTACAGCAAACGTAGCCTTTGCACAGTACAGCCCCCTTGAAGGAGAAATATGGGGAGAACGCGTGGTCATTGAGGGTCGGCCCGACCCGGCTTTGCACCAGGACATGTCGGCGGCCTGGGATCGCGTTAGCCCCAACTTCTTCTCAACCATGGGTGAGCCACTGTTACAGGGACATAGCTTTACGGAATCGGACCGCGCCGGTACCCCGCTGGTGGCTGTGGTGAATCAGAAGTTCGCCCGAAAGTTCTTTCCGGATGAGCAGGCCATCGGTAAGCGCTTCGGAACGGAGCTTCATCATTTTGACTACACCATCGTCGGCGTCGTCGCGGATGCAAAGTTCCAAAGTCCTGAGAAACGGGCCGAGCCCATGTACTTTCGTTCAATGCTGCAGCCAAACCCACGTGTGGTCACAAACGATGCTGGAGAGATAGTGTCCTTGTCACCGCATGCTGTATTGGTCCGTCAAATGGGTCCGGCTAACGGCTACCAGGATCAGGCGCGCCGGGCCTTAGCGGAAGTAGACCCGAATCTCGCTATTCTCGATCTGCGATCACTGCGTTCACAGGTAGCGGGAGAACTGAACGATCAGCGCATGCTCGCGAGCCTCACATCGGCTTTTGGCTTGATCGCGCTCTTGCTTGCTTCCATCGGGCTCTATGGTGTCACCGCCTACGCTGTGGCACAGCGAGTACCGGAGATCGGCCTGCGCATGGCGCTGGGTTCAGACCGCGCCGGGATTCTCCGCCTCGTTCTGCGCGGCGCACTGACGCAGACGCTCATTGGCCTTGCCATTGGTATTCCGGCTGCGCTTTCCGCGGGCCATCTTCTGCAGGCCCAGCTGTTCGGTATCAGTGGCACCGATGCGGCCTCGCTCATTACGGCCTGCATGGTGCTGGCGCTGAGTGCGCTCGCAGCCAGCTTGCTTCCGGCGCGGCGGGCGGCAGCGATTGAGCCGATGCAGGCGCTGCGGGCGGAGTAAGGCGACCACCATCACGACAAGATCTCCGGGCGCAACACGAGTACGGGAAACGAGCACAGGAAACGAGCACGGGAAACGAGGCGGCAGATGATCACAGAGTTTCTGCAGGATGGACGGTTTGCTTTGCGGCAGATGCGGCGGGCACCGTTCTTTACCGTGACCGTACTACTGACGCTGACAGTTGCCATAGGGGCGACGGCGGCGATGACGGGCGTGCTGCGAGCGACGCTGCTGAACCGGCTGCCATATCCCGAACCGGACAGGCTGCTGCAGATCGGCGATCACAACCTGCGTGGTTTCAAGACGAGCGGGTTGATCGCGGTGGCACGCACGGCGGACCTCGAGGCGATGGAGCATGACGGGCACCGGGTGCTGGCAAGCCTTGGCTACTACTTCAGCGACACGGCGCCGCTGTCTGTGGGTGGGCATGAGGCGGACGTCGTCACGGCACCGGGTGTGTCAGGTGACTTCTTTCGGACGGTGGGGGTGGCTCCGCTGCTGGGACGCGCGATCGTGTCAGCGGATGACGCGGGTCACGGCCCCACGGTGGCGGTGCTGAGCTACCGGCTGTGGCAGTCGAAGTTTGGCGGGGATCCACGTGTGGTCGGGCGGGTGGTCCAGCTAAAAGCGGAGCAGGCGACCATCGTCGGCGTGATGCCGGAGAGGTTCGATCTTCCGCTTGGGTCGGACCTGTGGCGGCAGGGGCATATCCTCCCGGCGAATTTTGGCGGCTATCGCGGGGATGGCAGCCGCTTTGTCATTGCGTTTGGACGGGTGGCCGCGGAGGAGACGGCCGCGAGCGCCAGGCAGGCCGCGGCTGTGCTGGCGGCGCAGCTGGCGCGGGCACATCCGGAGACAGATGCGGCGTGGGACTTCGAGCTTACGGATTTGCGCGGAACGCTGTTTGGCGAGTACCGGCATGCGCTTGAACTGCTGGCGGCGGCAGTGGGCCTGGTGCTGCTGGTGGCCGCGGTGAACCTTGCCAGCCTGCAGCTTTCCCGCAATGCGGCGCGCGAGGGTGAGTTCGCGATTCGCAGCGCGCTCGGGGTATCGCACGGACGGCTGACGCGCCAGGTGATAACGGAGGCGATGCTGCTGGTAGTGGCCGGCGGCGCCATGGGTGTGGCGTTGGGTGCAAGTGTACTGCGCGTATTAGCGGCGCGATTGCCGGAGGCGCTGTTGAGTGTGGAGCGGCCGCATGTGGACGGTGCCGTGCTGCTGGCCGCATGCGCGGTGGTGCTGCTGGTGGGCGTGTGTACCAGCATTGTGCCTGCGATGCAGGCAACGCGTGCGGGCCTGAGACTGTCAGCGAATCGCAATCTGGGAAGGCACACGCGATCGCTTGGGCGTGGTTTCACCGTCGTGCAGATCGGCCTTGCGCTGGACGACGGAGTATGGGCCCAAGCTGCATGGACTTTACCGGCAGCTTGAGGAGCTGATCGGGAAACTGCCTGGGACGGAGGCCGTTGGAAGTGTGAGTGCGTTGCCGCTTTCGAGCTTCAGCCAGCGTGAAACCTTTGACCTTGCCGGAGAGGCACCGACGCGGGAGCACGATGCCGTGGTGGCCGAGGGCCGGTCGTTCTCACCGGGATATCTGCGCGCGATGGGCATACCGCTGCTTGCGGGCCGCGCCTTTACGGAGCGGGATGGTGCCCAACTGCAGACACGGGTGGTGATGGTGAATGCGAGGCTGGCGGCCAAGTACTTCGCGGGCCGCAGCGCCCTCGGGCAAAGGCTGGTGAGCCCGCCACGGATGCCGGGCGGCGCACCGGAGGAGAGCGAGATCGTCGGCATTGTGGGCGATGTGCGCGGCACGGGCGGGTCGGTGGACAATCCGGTGCAGCCGGAGGTCTACAGCCCGGAGAACGGCGGATGGGCGCACATGCAGTTCGCAGTGCGGACCAGGCTGCCGGCGGCCGCTCTGGAGCCCGAGGT
>CAXTSF010000126.1:2280-9617 GCA_964246865.1 uncultured Terriglobus sp. | reverse complement strand
GGACGGTGCAGACCACCGAAAACACCCGCCTTGTGAAGGATCAGCAGCCCGTCCGTCTGGCTCAGGTGAAGCCGGGCGATGAGGTCTTTGCCTACGGTCTTCCGGACGCCCCGGCGCACCAGGTCCACGCGCTCATGGTCGGTGTGGTCGATGCAGCCGTCGCCGCCAAGGCCCGCGCCGACATGGGCAAGACCTATATTCTCGGCCGCATCACCGCCATCAACGAGACACACCTCACCGTCGCCCGTCCCGATCACGTCTCGCAGACCATCAGCGTGGACGAGACAACGTCTTTCCATCGTGGCGGCCGCATGAACCTGGAGGGGCTCGGATTTGGCTCCGGCTTTGGTGGCGGGGATGGCGGCAGACGCCGGGAGGGTGCGTCGACCGATGCCCGCGCCGACGAGAACGGTGAGTCCATCACGCTGGCCGATGTGAAGGTGGGCGACAATGTCGGCGGTACCGGGTCCATGAAGGCCGGCATCTTCGTCCCCACAGACCTCCGCATCCAGCCTCACCGGCACGAGGGTGGTCCGGGAGGCGCCGAAGCCGATCTCGCTCCCGGACCACAGTAGCCGGCGGAGGACGGGGAGTGAGCATGCATCGGCACAGCGTTACACGGCGGGCACGGCGCCTGGCATCGGCAGCGGCAATCGCCGGCACTACTGTATGGGCGTGTGCCCAGGCAGCTCCGGCCTCCGCTGCCGCGGATGTGGCCGCCCCCGGCAACAGTCCACCGGCTGCGAGTCCCGCTCCCTCGAGCGCACCCCAACAACAACCAGCTTCCCCGGAGGCCCAATCTGCTTCTTCTGAAGCGCAGGGCGGCACCATCACCGGCATCGTTCTCGTCCTCGCGCCCGGCGGCGGCCCCCCTCCAGCCCCGGGCACCGCTGCCGCCAGACCTACCGGCACACCGCTTCCCGGTGTCTCCGTGACAGCCACCAACACCCTCACCGGCAAGAGATACACCGCGGCCACGGACGTCACCGGCACATTTCGCATGGCCATCCCGCGCAACGGCCGGTACGTGCTTCGCGCGGAGTTCGCGGCCTTTGCGCCTGCCACTGCGGAAGCCGTCCTCAACGCAACAAATCACGCGGCAACCGCTACCCTGCCGATGGAGCTCGCCTCCCGCGCCGCCGCTCGGGCCGCCACATCCGGCGATGCCTCGAACGCGCTCCAGGCACTGGGCACTCAGGCGCTCGGGCGCGGCCTTCAGGCGCTCAGCGCCTCCGGCGGCCTCGGAGACAGCGCGGACGCATCCACCGGCAGCGGCAGCTCTGGCGCTGCCCTTCCGAGTCTCGGTGGCGCTGCCGCAGGCGCAACCGGTGCCGATGCTGTTGCCGTGAACGGGCAGGCTGGCCAGACGAACGGGCTTGCTGGCCTGAACGAGGAAGATGTCCGCGACCGCATCGAGAGCACCATTGCGGACGCGCGCCGCGGTGGTGGTGCGCAGGGCGATATCGCGAACGCCGTTGTCGGCCTGATCGGCGGGCTTATCGGGGGTGGTGGACCGGGCGGCGGTCCAGGTTTCGGTGGCGGTGGACGCGGACCCGGCGGCTTTGGCGGTGGAGGAGCCTTTCGCAACTTCAACCCAACGCAGATCCATGGAAACTTCTTCTACGCGGGGGGTAATGCGGCCCTCGACGCAACCCAGTTCTCTCTCACCGGCAACGCCTTCAAACCCGCCTACAACACCAACCGTTTCGGTGGCAGTCTGGCAGGTTCGCCCTATCTTCCGGGCCTCACAAAACCAAGCTCGAAGCAGTTCGTCTTTCTCAACGTCAACGGACAGCGCAACAGCAACCCCGTCAACCTCTACGGCACCGTACCGACTGCGGCCGAGCGTGCCGGGGACTTCAGCGGCCTCACCGCTCCTGTCAACGGCGTGCCCGCGCTCATTCCCATCTACGATCCCGCCACTGGCCGCACCTTCGCGAACAACACACTCACCGCCATCGATCCGCGAGCGCAGGCGCTGCTGCCGTACCTTCCTCTCCCCAACAGCGTCACTGCATCGAATGGCACCGCACAGGTCTACAACTATCAGCGTGTCAGCACCGCGGGCCAGAATGCCCTCAGCATCGCCTCTCGTTATGTTCGTAACTTCGGTGCCACAGGTGGCGGCCCCTTCGGCGGCTTCGGTGGCGGGCGCGCGGGCAGCGGCGGTTCGCAATCGAACGCTCTCCGCATGAACTTCAACACCGGCCTGAATTACACGCACAACGCCAGCGACCTGCTTGGCCTCGCTGCACCCTTCGACGGCAAAACCAAAACTGACGGCTACAACCTGAGCGCCGCCTTCTCGATCGGCAAGGGCCGCCTCAATCACAATTCGGCCGTCAGCTGGAACCGCTTCAGCACGCTCACAACCAACCTCTACACCGGCACAGCACTCGACCCCGGCGGTGGCCTCGGCATCCCCAGGCCCACTGGCCTTGCACCGGGCTTTTACAACGGCATTCCCACGCTCGCTCTCAGCAACTTCAGCAGCTTCAGCGATACCAATCCCGCCAACCGCGTGCAGCAGACCATCAGCTTCTCAGACTCGCTCCGCTGGAACCGCAAGCGCCACAACTACAGCTTCGGCGGCGACATTCGCCGCATCGAAAACAACAACATCGCCGGCACAAACGTCTTGGGCCAGTTCACCTTTACCGGCTATGCCACGCAGGCACCCGGCGCCGGCACGGGCACCAACCCCGGCGGCACGGGCCAAAGCGGGAGCGGCTCCTCCTTTGCCGACTTCCTACTCGGCGCGCCACAGCAATCGAAGATTCAGGCGGGTCTCTACAAGAGCTACCTGCGCGAAACCGTCTTCGATCTCTACGCGCAGGACGACTTCCGCGTCCGCCCCGGCCTCACGCTCAACTTCGGCATGCGCTACGAATACTTCGCGCCCTTCACGGAGCGCAACAACCGCCTCGTCAACCTCGACCACAACGGCGACTTCACCTCTGTCGCTGCCGTTCAACCGGGTGCGCGCGGCCCCTACAGCGGTGCCTTTCCAGGCTCGCTCGTCAACCCGGACCGCACACTCGTTTCGCCACGCATCGGCGTGGCCTGGCGTCCGCAGTTCGTCAAGCAGACCGTTCTCCGCGCCGGCTACGGCATCAACTACAACACCGGCCAGTACGGCTCCTTTGCCAACTCTCTCTCCTACCAGCCGCCCTTTGCGATCACCCAGACCAACACCGCTCTGACGCAGGGCTGCGGCGGCGTAGGCTCCTTTTCACTGGCCAACGCCTTTAACTGCACTACGACCGCTGTGCAGAACAACTTCGCCATCAACCGCTTCTATCGCCTTGGCCGCGTGCAGGCCATCAATGCCGGTATCCAGCACACCTTTCCTCTCGGCATCGTCTTCAATGCCGACTACAACGGCTCCTTCGGCGGCAACCTCGATATTCTGCGCGCGCCTAACCGCACCGCCTCGCAGCTCACCACGCCCGGTGCGCAGGCTTTTACCTATGAGGACTCGCTAGCGGATTCGCGCTTCCACGCCCTCATCCTGAACGCGCGCAAACGCCTGCAGAAGGGCATCGCTCTCCAGGCCACCTACCAGTATGCGCACTCCATCGACAACGCCAGTTCCATCGGCGGCACAGGCAACAACACGGTCGCGCAGAACGACGCCCGACTCGACCTCGAGTACGGCAACAGCAGCTTTGACCTGCGCCATCGCCTCACCGGCAACTACGTGCTGGAGCTGCCCTTCGGCCCCAACCGCCACTTCCTCAACAAAGGCGGCCTCGCCTCGAAAGCGCTCGACGGCTTTTCTCTCTCCGGCGACTTCACCTTCGCCACGGGAACCTACACCACGCCGCAGTACGCCAATAACATTGCGCAGGTCGCGACCGGCGGCAACTACACGCTTCGCCCGGACCGCGACTTTACCCAGTCCATCTCCGGCGCGCGCACGCTTCACAGCTGGTTCAATCGAAGCGCCTTCGGCGCGCCCATCAACGGCTTCGGCACCGCCTCTCGCAACTCCATCGAACTGCCCGGCACCGCGGCCACCAACATGAGCCTCTCCCGCACAATCTCTTTCGGCGATCTGCGCTCCTTCGAGGCGCGCGCCACCGCCTCCAACATCTTCAACACGGTCCAGTACTCCGGCGTGAACACCTTCCTCGATTCGGCCACCTTTGGCGAGATCACCGGCACCGCCGCTCCGCGCAAACTCACCGTCCAGGCAAGGTACAGGTTCTAGCCGATGTCGCACCAGCAGGCCAAAGCCACACCCGCGTACTCCGCGAAAGCATCGCGCACACCGCGTTGCTTATACGCACTCTGTGCAGCGCTTGCTCTCCCCTTAGCCGCACAAACCACTCCGCCCTCGGACATCCAGCAGAACGGCAACGCCCAATCGCAGGTCTTCACCCTACGCGTCGACACCGGCGTCGTCCTCACCAACGTGGTCGTGCGTGATAAGAGATCCGGCAATCTCATCCGCGACCTCAAAGCCTCGGACTTCACCATCCTTGAAAACAACAAGCCACAGCGTATGACCTCTTTCGACTTTCAATCTGTCGATCAGGCTGCCCGCCTGAACGAGGCTACCGTCTCTGGCCGCACGCCTACTGTGGCTGAAATGCTGAACAGCGCCCTTGGTGGCGGCGGGCAGCAGCTCCGCGACCATCGCCTCATCGTCCTGTTCTTCGATCTCTCCTCCATGCAGCCCGCCGACATCGATCGCGCCGTGGACGGTGCCCGCGACTACATCAACAAACGCATGCAGCCGGCAGACCTCGTCGCCGTCGCCTCGCTCGGCAACGCCCTTACCCTTGACCGCGACTTCACCGCGAACAAGCAGGCCCTGCTCAGCACCGTTGGCCGCTATAACGGCTCCAGCGGTAGTGACGGCCTGGCCGCGGGCACGACCGGCTCCAGCGACGGCACCGCCGACAACAGCGCCGCCTTCACCGCCGACGACACCGAGTACAACGACCTCAACACCGATCGCGAGCTCTATGCCATCCGCTCCATCGCCCGCTCACTCGAAAAGGTCGACGGACGCAAGAGCATGCTTTACTTCTCCGGCGGCCTCGCTCGCGACGGCATCGAAAATCAGGCCAGCATGCGCGCCGCAACGAACGAGGCGGTGAAAGCCAACATGGCCATCTACTCCGTCGACACGCGCGGCCTCGAAGCGCTCTCGCCCCTGGGCGATGCCTCCTCCGGTTCGCTGCGCGGTACCGCTGCCTACAGCGGAGCCGCGCAGCAGGCGCGCCTCTCCGGCAATTTCAATTCGCAGGAGACCCTCGGCACCCTTGCTTCCGATACCGGCGGCAAGTTTTTTTCCGATTCCAATGATTTCGCACCTGTCTTCCAACAGATTCAGCACGACAGCGAGGCTTACTACATCCTTGGCTTTCGCTCAACAGATACACGCAAAGACGGTGCCTTTCGCCGCCTTACCGTCAAGATCAATCGCAGCGATGCCAAGCTGGAGTACCGCCCCGGCTACTACGCTCCCGCTGACTTCCAGCACCAGAAATCCGAGGATCGTGAGCAGGCCCTCTCCGACCAGCTCCGCAGCGACTCGCCCGCCGTGGACGTTTCGATCTTCCTCGAAGCGTTCTTCTTCCGTTTCTCGCCCAACAGCTACTCCGTTCCGATGGCCCTGATCGTCCCGGGCTCGCAAATCCCTTTCATCAGAAACAAGGAGGAGGACAAAGCCACCCTCGACATCCTTGCCCAGGTCAAGAACGCGCAGGGAATCGCCGTCGGCAACGTCCGCGACACCGTGAAACTCAGCGTTGACGGCAGTACGGGAGCCGCTCGCCGCAACATCCAGTACGGCACCGGCTTCACGCTTGCGCCCGGCCATTACCAGGTGAAGTTCGTCGTGCGCGAGAACGAGACCGGCAAATTCGGCACCTTTGAGACTGGCATCCTCGTGCCCGATCAACGCAAGCAGACCTTCAAGCTCTCGAGCGTCGTCGTCAGCTCACAGCGCCAGCCCGTCACGCCGAAGAAGAACGCTGCGCCCGATCCACTCCTTCGCGACGGGCAGCAGTTCATTCCCAACGTGCCGCACGTCTTCCGCGCCGACAGCCATCTCTATCTTCTCTACGAACTCTACGATCCGGCAAAGCTCTCAAAGGAGGCGCAGGCGGCTACCGCCACCGCAGCCGCGGCACAGCAGAGCGGTCTCCGCGCGCACCCCGGCACCGGAGGCATTCGCGTCCTCACCTCCATCGAGTTCCTCCAGAACGGCACCAGGGTCCTCGAGACCCCGCTCGTCTCGACCACAAGCATTAACGAAGCTGATCGCAACGCCGTCAGCTTCTCCTTCGACGTACCGCTTACCGGCCTGAAACCCGGCGACTACATCTGCCAGGTCAACGTCATCGACGACGCCGGTGGCACCTTCTCCTTTCCCCGCCTCGCCATGCGTGTCGTCGCCCCGGCCAGCACCACGTCCCCGGCCAGCACCACCGCTTCCGGAGCAAACGCATCCGCAGTTCTTGCGCATTAGGGGCACAGCTGCAGCCTTCCCGCAGCACTGCATGCATTCACCCAGCCGTCAGCAAGTCACGAAGGAAGCTCTCCCGGTGCGTGGTAAACCGTCGCGTAATCTGCACCGGCGGGCAGTCGTCGTATCCGATCTCCTCAATTCGATCGCCATCGAACGATAAAATTTGTGCGCCTGGAAACCCGACGAGGATCGGTGAGTGCGTTGACACGATGAATTGGGCGGACCCATGGGACCGCAGCACGTCGTGCATCAGCACCAGCATCGCCAGCTGGCGCTGGGGAGAAAGCGCTGCCTCGGGTTCATCCAGCAGAAACAGCCCGTTCTCTCGAAAGCGATGCTCCAGAAGTGTGAAGAAGCTTTCACCATGGGATTGCGCATGCAGGCTCCGCTCGCCGTAACCGCGCACACCAAGCTCATCGATTCGCGTGGCAACGTTGAAGAAGCTTTCCGCGCGAAGAAAATATCCTGCACCCGTGCGCACGTCCAAGCTGAGTCTCAGCGCGCGAGCCAGCACATCGACGGAGTCGTCCGCGCGCTCGCTCTCCGTGCGGAAGTTGCGATTCCCGCCCTGCGCGTCAAAGCCGTAGCTTGCGGCGATTGCCTCTAACAGGGTCGACTTGCCGGTGCCATTCTCACCGGTAAAAAAACAAACGCGCTCTCGAAGCTCGAGGCTGCGAAGATTGCGTATTACCGGAATGGAAAACGGGAACGTCTCGGGCTCCGGCACATGCTCCGGTCGAAGAGCAATACGGCGCAGCATTACCGCCGCTTTCCTTTGTTCTTACCCTTTCCAGGCTTCTTCCTTGGCTTGCCACTCCGCTCCGGAGATAACCCAGAACTCGCCGCCACACTG
>CAXTSF010000126.1:1788-2251 GCA_964246865.1 uncultured Terriglobus sp. | reverse complement strand
CCGCGGGAGCAATCACTCCCTCCGCGCTACCCTCCTCGGGCAGCACCGCAAACTGCAGCCGGCGGTTCTCCCGGTCGATGCGGTCCAGCAACACGCGTACCCGCATCCCCGGCCGGTAGCATCGACCCGTGTGCTGGCCGCAGATCTCCCGCGCGCCCTCCCGATACGTGTATGCGTCGTCCGTGAGCGTGAAGATCGGCACCAGCCCCTCCACATACAAGGACTGCAGCTCCACGAAGAAGCCGTACTTCGTCACCGACAGCACCATGGCGTCGAAGTCCTCGCCCACGCGGTCGCCCATGAACTTAATCTTCTTCCACTCGATCAGCTCGCGCTCCGCATCGTCCGCGCGCCGCTCCGCCTGGCTCGACTCGGCCGCGATCGCCTCCAGCTCCTTGACCGGCATCGGTCCGCTGTCGTCGGCCGCGCGCGCCGCCTCGCCGCCGCGATGCCTGCCGCGCGC
>CAXTSF010000126.1:0-1778 GCA_964246865.1 uncultured Terriglobus sp. | reverse complement strand
ATCAGCTCCCGCTCTGCGTCGGCCGCGCGCCGCTCCGTCTCCGCCGTCTCCCGCGCAATCGCCTCCAGCTCCTCCCGCGGGTACGGCTCCTCAAACCGCGCAACTCGTCTTTCATGCTTCAGGCTTCTTTCAATCTTCCTGTCTATCTCTTCCGCCTCTCCGAACGGCTCCGCACCCTCCCGCAGCAGCGTCTTCACGATCCGGTGCACGATCAGGTCCGGGTACCGCCGGATCGGCGACGTAAAGTGTGTGTACGCCGGGGCCGCCAGCGCGAAGTGTCCTTCATTCGCCTCCGAGTACCGTGCCTGCTTCAACGATCGCAGCATCAGGTAGCTAAGAATCCGCTCCTCCGGCTTGCCCGCAATCTTTGCCGTCAGCCGCTGGTACATCTGTGGCGTCACCGCAATCGTGTTGACGACATCGTGCCCCTTCGGCCGCCGCGTGTCGCGTCCCTGTGCACTCCGCCTCTGTGTCTCCCGCCGGTCCGTCTTCATCGTGAATGTCCGCACCGGTAACGCGCCCACGCCAAGCGTGTACCCGAAGCTTGCCGCTGCATCCTCGAAGTCGACGATGCGCTTCGGATCCGGCAGCTCATGGATGCGATAGATGCCCGGTATCCCGTTGCTTTCGACCCAGCGCGCCACGCACTCGTTCGCGCACAGCATGAACTCCTCAATCAGCCGGTTCGCCCACGCCCGCTCGGACCGCACCACCCCGCGCATCTGCCCGAGATCATCGAACTCGATGACCGGCTCCGGCAGGTCAAAGTCGATGGATCCGCGCCGCACACGCTTCCCATTCAAACGCCGAGCGAGATCGTACATCCGTTCAAACTCCGGTACCAGCGCCGCATACTCCGACCGCACTGTGGCATTTCCGTCCAGGACTCTCTGTACATTCGTGTACGTCATACGCCGCACCGACCGGATCAGCCCCTCGCACACCTCATACCCCAATACGTTTCCATCCGTATCGATCCGCATCAAGCATGAGAGCACCAGCCGGTCCTCCTCCGGGCGCAGCGAGCACTCCCCATTCGACAACTCCTGCGGCAGCATCGGGATCGCGCGATCCGGAAAATACACGCTGTTCCCGCGCAGCCGTGCCTCCAGGTCCAGCGCCGTGCCGTCTCCCACATATTCGGCAACATCGGCGATGTGCACCTGCAACTCCCACGTACCGTCGCCGTTATCCCGCACCAGCACCGCATCGTCAAAGTCCTTCGCCGTCTCGCCGTCGATTGTCACAATCGGCTCACCGCGGAAGTCCCGCCGCGCCCGCAGCTCCTCGTCATCCAGCGATGCCACATTCCACTTCGCCGCGTCCTGCGCCTCCGCCAGCACATCTGCCGGAAACACATGCGGCAGATGATGCTTGCGGATGATGATCTCCACATCCACGCCGAAGTCATCCGGATCGCCCAGCACCTCTACCACCCGTCCCCGCGCAGGCGAGCCGTCCGTGGGATAGTGCGTGATCTCCACGTCCACCGCAAGGCCGTTCAGGTCCTCGATCGTCCCATCCCAGTGGTGCGGCACTCGCGCGGCATCCTCGCCCAGCGTGCGATGCGGCGTGATCGCCATCGATGGCAGGTCATGGTCGTCCGGGATCAGCACCGGCTGCGTCATGCGCTCATCCAGCGGCGTCACGAAGCTGCCGCGCATCCGTATGTCCTCGCTTCGGCGGTCCACCCCGCGCCCACGCGACCCTGCTGCGTGAAAGATGCCCACCACCGTCGGATTTCGACGTGCCACCCCGCGCACAATCCGCCCCGCGCG
>CAXTSF010000125.1:0-9628 GCA_964246865.1 uncultured Terriglobus sp. | reverse complement strand
CCCGGATTCGAAGAACATCTTCGTGGCGGCGATGGGGCCGGGGATTGCGGCGCAGGGCGTGGCGGGGAAGGGTTCAGTGGTGACGCAGAGTCAGATCGCGGCGACGCTGAGCGGGCAACTGGGGCTGGACTGGCGGGCTGCGGAGCCGAAGGCGGGAGCGGCGATACGGTTGCAGGCAGGGCGGTGAGTGCATCGGCGAGGGTGCGTGCCGTGGCGACGAAGTGCCAGCAAAGTTCGCATGGTTGCGCCGGATTCGCGAACGCTCCTGCTCCGTGGTCCCTCGTGCAAAGGCTTGTGCAGCGGAGGCCGTGACTACAGGCTGGCGTACCAGTCGTAGCCTAACTTGGTCCAGTAGTCGTCGGGTTTGTCGTTGGTGTACTGGAGCAGGCCGATGCGCTTGATCTGTTTGTAGCCGTATTTGGTGGGGGTGTGCAGGCGGAGAGGGGCACCGTGCTTCTGGGTGAGCGGCTGGCCCATCATCTCGGTGACGAGCAGGGTTTGCGGGTGGCGGAGGACGGCGAGGTCGTAGCCGACATAGTAGTCGCCGTCCGGCGTTTCAAAGTAGGCGAAGCTTGGGGGCTTGCCGTCGATCGGCTCGGGCGGGAAGGCGTCGAGAAAGTCGGCGGTACGGATGCCGCGCCAGTGAACGACCTGGCTCCAGCCCTCGATGCACTTGAACTCCGTGACAAGGTCGTGGCGCGGGAAGGCGTCGAGGTCGGCGAGGGAGAGCAGCAGGCCAGGGGTGCGGGGCAGAAGGGTGGAGTCACTGTGCCCGGCCTCCTCCTGGCCGCGGGAGTCCTGAACGATCTCCGCGGGAGACCGGGTTTCGTGATGGGCGACGGGGCCGGCGGAGAGGTTGGCAAGCGGGTCCTCGGGCCGGGGTGGTTCCTGACTCTGAGGGGCGACTTTGGTGCCATGGCCTTGATCGTCCTTGCTGTTTGCGACGCGGTAGCGGTACTGCCATGCGGTGACGTCGTCGGTGTAGCGAGGGTGGTGTTTGCCGGCCGTCGTGCCGACCAGCTGAAGCCGCCAGCTTGTGAGATCGAGATCCTGTTTCAGGCCGTAAACGCCATTGATGCGCAGAGTTTCCGCGCGGCTGAGCGGGTAGGTGGGCGCGAGTGGCGTACCGCCTTTGCGGACGGTGCCGAAGACGGATTCGTTGACCTCAAGGGCGCGTCGCTGCGGCCTCGGAAGCATGCCGTCATTGTGCGCGGGGCTTTGTGTCCAGCGCCAGGTACCGTAGCCGGCGGCGGCACCGGCAGCGGCAACGGAAAAGACACGGCGGGTGTGCCGCCGGGAGTCCGCGAGGACGGCGGCATCGGGGCCTTCATGACCAGGAAGGCGTGTGGTCATGAGGTCATCGGCGCTCGCCGGGTCGGAGGGACGCTGACCCTGTTGTGTGCTGCTGTCCGTGGCCGGCGAGGCTGAGGTGGCCTCGGGTTTTCCGCGCTGCCGGGAGAGAGGATCGGGGATCACCACGACCTCCGTTCGGCTTCGAGCGAGGGCTCCTCGGTGCGCTTGATTTCCAGGCCGCTGACCATCGAACGAAAGTTGTTCCAGCCGGCCATGGCGACCTGCCAGACGTGAATTAGGAAGAAGCCGAGGAAGGCCATGGTGAGCCAGAAATGCAGCCAGCGGGCCATCTCATAGCCGCCGCAAAGGGTGGTGAGCCAGTGGGCGCTTGTGGGTTTGTAGATGGCGAGGCCGGTGAGGAGCATGCCCGCACCCATGGCGATGACAGCGGTGTAGGCGATGCGCTGAGCGCCGTTGTATTTGGTCTGCGGTGGGAGGCCTTTACGGAGGTGGAGGTCGACGAGCGTGACCTGCAGGGCGTCGCGCAGGCTGCGGCGCTGCGGCAGAAGGAAGCGCCACTCGCCGGAGATGGCGAGAAAGAGGACATAGGCGACACCGTTGAGGGCGAAGATCCACATGAAAAGGAAGTGGTTCCCGAGGCCCTCAGTGACGTGGTACGGCACGTTGAGGAGTTTGTAGAACCAGTCCGGGAAGAGGCGGAAGAGCGTAAGGCTGCCGATGCCGATGCGATAGACGCGGTGGGCGTGGAGGTAGGCGTTGTCGGAATCGTTCCAATAGATGAGCAGGCCGCTCCAGATCATGATGAAAAGGACAGGGAAGTTGATCCAGTGCATCCAGCGGAGGGCGAGCGGATGTTTGCGCTCAAGGCGGATGCTGGGCGTGCCGGCACCACTCTGAAAGGTGGGCGGAACGGTCTGGATGGGAGCGCTCATGCAGTCGTCCTCCTAAAACAACATGCTAAGGAGAGGAACGCCGAAGAGATAGGAGATTTCGACGGTGCGGCTGTAAGAAAACAGAGCGGCCGGACTAGCGGCGGGTTTCCATGCGGAAGCGAGAGGGGGTGATGCCGATCTCGCTATGGAAGGTGTAGGTGAAGGGGGAGTGGTCGGAGAAGCCGAGCTGGAGCGCGATGTCGGTAATGGGGGTGCGCCGGTTGCGGAGCAGATCGCGGGCGCGCTCCAGGCGGCGGCGGGTGACGTAGCGGTGCGGCGTTTCTCCAAGGTAGGCGCGAAAATAGTCGCGCAGACGCTCGGGGCCGAAGCCGGCGAGGTCGCTGAGGGTTTCGAGATGGAGATCCTCGCCGAGGTGCGCCTCGATGTAATCGCAAACGGTGCGGATCTGGCGGATGGGGGCTCTGCCCTCGGAGTGGACGATGCTCTTGCGCCAGGGCTCCTGCATGTTGAGCAGGAGCGTGGTGAGTGCGGTGGCGAGAGACTCGGCATAGAGCGCGCCATGAGGTCCGCCGGCCTCGGTCTCGCGCAAAAGGGAGTTGGCGAGGATGCGGAGCTCGGGGAGCAGGAAGCAGAGTTCAGCGCGAAGATCGAGGCCGGGCTTGAGCTCGGAGAGATTGCGGACCGCGGTGCGACGGACAAAGTCAGGATGGAGATGGATGTGGAAGTCACACGGCGGGGTGTTGGAAAGGTACTCCCACCGCCAGTAGCTCTCGCAGCCGGCGGGTACGAGGGAGCGGCTGCCCTCCTCGCCAACGCTGTCGCTGCGCTTGCCGTCCCAGCGATGCTCGTGACGAGTGCGAGTGGAGACGATCATGTTGAGCAGATGGTGGTCGAGCGGCGGCAGCCGGATTTCGCCCGGCGCATGATTGCGGACGACTTCGACACGGAAGCCACGCCAGCCCAGATTGTCGCTGGAAGCGTTGACGTGGTACGGCGCATAGTGGGCGAGCTGCTGGGAGGGCACGTGCGGAGTCAGCATAGGGAAGTTGCAATCTCTCCGGCGCAGGGGTGGTGTAACAAACTGAGTACAGCAGCGTTCTGCGCGTCCGGCAAGGTGCAAAGAGAAAATTTTTATCGTTTGGGACGATTAGACTGCAGGTATGGACGAGATGGAGTTTCGCCGAGAGGCCGATCGCGCACTGGAGTCGCTGAAGCAGAGCCTGATCGAGGCGGAAGAAGACGGCGGCTTTGAGGTGGAAGAGAACAACGGTGTGCTGAACGTACTCTTTGCCGAGACGGCGGGCAAGTTCGTACTAACGCCGAATACACCCGTGCGCCAGATATGGATTTCGGCGCTGTCAACCAGCTTTAAACTGGACTGGAATGCGGAGACAGCGCTGTTTACGCTGCCAAAGACCGGGGAGTCGCTGGAACGGCTGATGGAGCGGTTGCTGCGGGAGCATACCGGGGACGAGGCGATTGCGCTGAGCTGAACCTGGGAAGCGAAGAACGCCTGCAAGGTCCGCAGAGGTTGCGCAGAGTTCGCAAGGTGACTGGCCGAGGGATGAGTGCCTAGAGCCAGCGTTTGGCGCGGAAGTAGAGCAGCGGACCGACGGCGCTCCCGGCCATGAGGAGGAGGGCGAATGGGTAGCCGTAGCGCCAATGCAGCTCGGGCAGCTTGTCGAAGTTCATGCCATAAATAGCGCCGATGAGGGTAGGCGGCAGGAAAACGGTCGCGCCGATGCTCAGGATCTTCATGATGGCGTTCTGCTGGATGGAGATGAGGCCGAGGTTGGAGTCGAGCAGGAACTGAATCTGCGTTTGCAGAAAATTGTCGTGCTCGAGGAGGGACTGGACGTCGCGGTTCAGGGTGTCGAGCCTTCCATTTAGATCGGCATCGAAGTGTTCCATCTGAAGGAAGGGAATCGCTCTGCGGACGGTGTGCAGGCTTTCGCGGATGCGTGAGGTGAGATCTCCGCTCTGGCCGATATTCTTGAGGACGCGGCCAAGATCGGCAGCGGCGATGGTCTGCATGGATGCGGCGTTCTGCGAGAAGATCTCCTGCGAAATGGGATCGAGCGAGTCGCCGATCTCTTCCAGGGTGTCGGCCGCCCGGTCCACGACGGCCTCCAGCAGGGAGAGCATCAGGGCGGGGGCAGTGAATATGCCGGCACCAGCCTTCGCGGTCTGGGCGATGAACTGCTGGAAGGGTTTGGTATCGGCATAGCGGACGGTGATAAAGACGCCGCGAGCCAGCACGAGTGTGATGGAGGCCAGCCTCGGCTGGGTGCCGGGGCTGCGTACGACGACGCGGAGGGTGACGAAGGTAGCGTCCTGTTCGCGATAAAGAGCGCTGCTGCTTTCGACCTCCCGCATCTCCTCGCGCGTTGGTACCTCAATGGCGAGGGCGTGTTCAACGGCTCGCTCTTCCGCCTGTGACGGCTCATGGAGGTCGTACCAGAGGGCGCCGGGTAGTGTGCCGCTAGGCAGTGACTCGAGGGCACCATCGATTTGCCGGTAGGCAGTCAGCATGGTTTGCCCATCATAACGGGCCGTAAGCTGGGCACAGCTGGCCGGGTCTCGCGTGATCCGCGTTACGAAGCGGCGAGAACGTCAACGCTCGAGACCGATGACGGAGAGCATGCGGCCGGTGAAGCCATGTTCAGCGCGATGAGAGAAGAATCGGCCGGTCTTCTGCGCGGTATCTTCTGCGAGCACGCTGATGTTGGCGGCGGGCAGGCCTGCGTCGAGGAGCTGGCGGCGGTTACTCTCCCACAGGTCGAGATGAAGCTGCGGGCCGATTGGGGAGTGGCCGGGGGCGCGGGCGGTGAGGAAGAGCAACGGATACTTCTCGCGAATGGGATCGGAGTCGTAGACGTCGCGGAAGAGCTCGGGGGCGTACTGGAATTGCGACTCGAACTGATGCCGGACCTCTTCGCCGACGGAGTAGCTTTCCGGACCGATACCGGGGCCGATGGCGGCGAGGAGGTCCGCGGGATCGGAGCCGTACTGGCGGCGCATGGTGCCCACGCCGCGCTCGACGATGCGGGCGAGGGTGCCGCGCCAGCCGGCGTGGAAGGCGGCGATGGCACGGCGTCTCCGGTCAAAGAGCAGGACGGGGATGCAGTCGGCGGTGCCGACGGCGAGCAGGATGCCGGGGCAGTCCGTCATAAGGGCGTCGCCGCGAAGGCGACCAGGGTGGAGGAAGCTTTCTGCTGCTTCGTTCTTGTGGTTCAGGAGGCGGATGACCGGCGTATGGAGCTGGCGGAGGAGAGCGAAGCGGGTGAGAGCCGGGGCGTTCAGGGCTTTCAGGAAGCGGGCACGGTTCGCCTCGACACTCGCTTGATTGTCATGAGAGGTGTAGCCAAGGTTGAGGTCACCTTCGGTGGCGGGCAGGGAGGGACGGTAGACGCGGGAGACACCGCCGGTCCGGGTAGAGAATGCATGGCTTAGTTCTTCCTGATTCTCGAGAGACTTGGCATGCAGGAGCTCAATCTTTGCTTTCGCTTTTCCGGCGTCGCGCTCGGCCGCACTCTGGTGTGTGGGGCTAGGCAGGCGTTCGCCGTTGGACCACGTATTCCGGCGGGAGGCGCGGGTGCCGTGCCGGAGGCCGACGTTCCCGAGTATGTCGTCCACGGCGGCGATGGCTTCCGGGGTGTCGAGAGGCTTCACAGAAGTAGTCTAGTGCGGCTGTGGCCAAAAGCATCGCATGTGCGGGCCAGGTTGCAGCGCAACAGCTTCAGGTGCGCTTGCGGTCCTCGTACCACTTGGCGAGGCCGAGCAGGAGAAAGAGGGTGCCGGTGGGCAGGCAGCCCATGGCGATGATGAGGCAGAGCCAGCCCAGGTTGGTGGTAGGGCCATGCGCGCGAAACCCGCCGGTGAGCAGGACGATCAGGACACACAGGATGCCCGCGGCCTCGATGGAGGAGGAGACGCGCAGAAAGGTGCGGGTGTCCTCGCGCATGCGGCCGGGACCTCCGGATGCCAGACCAGCTGGACTGGTGGAAGCGGACGAACGGCGGCTCTGGGAGGCTTTGGTTGCGGGCGGGCGATGTGTGCTAGCCACGGATGGCTGCCTGCATGAGAAAGACGGCGACGCCGGTGACCGAGACATACAGCCAGAGCGGGAAGGTGAAGCGGGCGAGGCGCTTGTGTTGCGCGAAGCGCTCCGAGAGCGACAGAAAGAAGGTGATGAGGATGATGGGAAGGGCCAGGATGGAGAGCAGGATGTGGGGAACCAGGAGAAGGAGGTAGATATTCCAGAGCGCGCCGGTATGGGCGATGGGCAGGCGGTACTCGCCGTGGAGCGCGTGATTGGCGATATAGGAGACGAGGAAAAGAGTGGAGAAGACGAATGCAGTGAACATGGAGGCGCGGTGCTGGCGGATGCGTCGTGCGCGGATGTGGAGGAAACCGACGGTGAGCGCGACGGCGGCGCAACCGTTGAAGACGGCGTTGAGCGCGGGAAGAAACAGGAAGCGGGTGTGGGCCGCGTCCGCGGGCGGGTGCAGGTAGACGAGCCAGCACAGAAAGAGGCTGGCCACCGCCGAGACAGCGAGGATGGCGAAGATGACGGACTTCGGCGTGTGCAGTTGCGGCTGAGCGGGTTTGGCCAGGGTAGTCATGTTTTAGAAGAAGATGTGTCCGCGGGCGTTCAGGATCATGGCGGCGAGCAGCAGCGGCAGGTAGATAACACTGGTGAGCAGGAGGCCGCGGGCGTACTTGCGTGAGAGCGCCGGCTGGAGATCTCGCGTGATCTGCACGAAGCGGATGGTGTAGGCGAGGTAGACGGCCCCAAGCAGAGCGGCGGCTACGCCGTAGATGCGTCCTGTTGTGCCGAGAAAGACGGGCCAGAGACTCACGGGAATCATGAGTACGGCGTAGAAGAGGGCCTGCGCGGCGGTGGCGCGTCCGCCAGGGGAGGCGACAGCGGTGACGCGGATGCCGGCGCGGGCGTAGTCGTCACGGTAGAGCCAGCCGATGGCCTCAAAGTGGGGGAACTGCCAAACGAAGAGAATGGCGAAGAGGGCCACGGCAGGCCACTCGATGAGACCACGGGCGGCGGTCCAGCCGATGAGCGGCGGCAGCGCGCCCGGGAAGGCGCCGATAAAGGTGGCGACCATGCTGATGCGCTTGAGCGGTGTATAGATACCGACATAGCCGACGGCGGTGAGCAGGGTGAGCAGGCCGGTGATCGGATTGGTCGTGACGGCGAGAAAAGCGGAGCCGAGAACGATGGCAGCGAAGCCGATGATGAGGCCGTGTGCCAGGCCGATGCGGTGCGCCGCCATGGGGCGTCCGGCGGTACGCGGCATGAGTGCGTCCGTGCGCCTCTCCATGGCCTGATTCAGGGCACTGGAGCCGGCAGTGACGGCGGCGATGCCGAGCATGGCCTCAAGAAACTCGGTCTGGAAGGGGCTGATGCCGGAGCGAAGCGAGCCCAGATAGTAGCCGGCCGCGGCAGTGATGACGATCATGAGTGTGACGCGCGGCTTGAAGAGCTCGGCATAGTCCGCGAGCAGGCTGACTCGGCGTACCGGATGCGCGGCGGCGATGGGAACGGCTGTGACCATGGACCTGTCGATAGGATACTCTGCGCTGCCCGCGAGACTCTTCGTGGTTTTGCGGCGTGGACGGCGTGTGCGTGCAGCGTGGTGGGACTGAATCCACCTTGGCGTTGCACTCTGCTGCGGCGATCAGCGGTTCAATCTTCCGGGCGCGGAGAAACGGATGGCTCAGGTGTGGGCGGGCCGGGCATCGCGCTGGGCGTCGCCATCTTTCTGCACGAGGTATTCGTCGGTGAAGACGACGACGAGGGCGGCGGTGGGCACGGCCACGAGAGCGCCGACGATGCCGGCGATGGCGGTGCCGCAGAGCAGGGCGACAAGCACGGTGGTGCCCATGAGATCGACGCTGGACTTCATGATGCGGGGCGTCAGGAACGCGTTTTCGAGCTGCGTGTAGATGAGGTAGACCACGATCACGAGGGCTGCCTTGGTGAGGGAGTCGGAGGCGGCAACCAGAGTGACAAGAACGATGGTGATGAGATTGCCGGCGATGGGAATGATGTTGGTGATGCCCATGAGGATGCCGAAGAGCACAAAGTATCGGACGTGCAGGATGCCAAAGGCGACGAGACTATAAACGGCGACGATGCCCATGAGACTAAGCTGGCCGAGCAGCCAACGGGAGACCTTCTGTTCGGCGCGCACGAGCGTGTCCGCGAGGCGTGGCCGCCTGTCGAGCGGAACGAGCGAAATGAAGTAGTCGTAGGTCTCGCTGCCCTCAAGGATGAAGTAGACGGTGAGGATGACAGCGGTGACGATATCGAGCAGGTGTTCCGCCCATTTGGGGAGCGCGGTGAAAACATAGCTGGCGACAGCGCCGACGCTGTTTTCCGCTTCCGCGGCGATCTTGGGCAGGCCGATCTTGTCGGCGTACGGAATCTTCGCGAGCCTGCCGACCAGCGAAGGGATGCGGTGTGGAAGATCGGCGAGAAAGTTGCGGAAGTCGGAGAGGACCGGTGGCAGACCGATCCAGAAGAAGAGGCCGAGCGCGGCGAGGAGGCCAAAGAGAAGGACGATGACGGAGACGGCTTTGCTCGGGTGCCAGTTGCGGATGCGGAGATTGCCGATGTGGCCGACGACCGGCGTGAGAATGACGGCAAAGAGGCCGGAGACGTAGACGATCTCGAGAACATGCGAGAGCTTCCAGCAGAGAGCGAGCAAACCCAGGACTGCGATGGTGAAGAGGATGTGTCCGCGCACGCTTCGCTGCTTCTGCTGGGCCGGTAGTTGAGAGTCGTTCAGGGTCGTGCCTCCGCGTCTGCCGTTGTGATGCAGGAACGCGCGCATGTGTCCCTTGGCCGATCACCTGACCGGCAGAAGGGCGAGGATGGCGCGCGCTGTTTCTTCCAGTGTCAGAGTGTCCGTCTGGAGATGCACGTTGGCAATGCGGCGATACAGCGGCGCGCGATACCGGAAGCGGCGGGCAGCTTCGTCGATGTCGGTGAGCAGTGGACGTACCGTCGTGTCTTCGGAGCGGCAGCGGCCAAGAAGAGTGGGGAGCGCTGCATCCAGAAAGACAACCGAGGTGCGAGGGGTTTGTTCGAGCAGAAGCCGGTTGCTGAGAACCTCGGGAGCGCCGCCGCCAAGGGCGAGCACAAGGGAAGACTGTCCAAGGCAGCGGGCGAGCGCCAGTGATTCGAGAGAGCGAAAGGTGCGCTCACCGCTTTCCGCGAAGATCTGTGCGACAGAGCGTCCGGAGCGGCGCTCAATCTCGGTGTCCAGGTCGACAAAATGCCACCCGAGATTTTGCGCGAGAAGGCGGCCAACGGTGGATTTGCCGGCACCCATGAAGCCGGTGAGCGCGATGCGGGCGAGGGCCGGCTGGAGGAACGGCTCGTGCAGCGCCCGGTCGCT
>CAXTSF010000124.1:0-9638 GCA_964246865.1 uncultured Terriglobus sp. | reverse complement strand
GGCTTCTACAGCTCACAGGATGCGGACCTGACGCTGGATGACGATGGCGACTACTTCACCTGGACGGAGGCCGAGGCAGCTGCGGTGCTTACCCGGGAGGAGATGGCCGTTGCCGGACCGTATTTTGACATCGGCACGATCGGCGATATGCATCACGACCCAAAGCGGAATGTGTTGCACACGCCGCGGCCGCTGGCGGAGGTGGCCCGGCAGGCAGGTCTTTCGCCCGAGACGGCAGAGCCACTGATCGGGGCCGCGATGCAGAAGCTCTACGCCGCCCGGCTTACACGACCGGTCCCGTTCATTGACCGTACGCTTTACACCGGATGGAACGCGCTCTGTGTTTCGGCTTACCTGAGCGCCGCGCAGGCGCTTGGACGCGAGGACGCGGCGGAATTTGCCACCCGGTCGCTGGACCGCTTGCTTGCGGGCGTGGTGCAGGATGGAGCAGTGAAGCATGTGCTTGCCTACGGCGAGGGCGGCGCGCCGCAGCAGGAGATCTCCGGCGTGCTCGAGGATTACGCCTTCCTTGCGCACAGCTGCCTGGACGCATGGGAGCATACCGGCATGTCGCGCTACTACGACGCGGCATCCGCGATAGCAGAAGGAATGGTGAAGCGCTTCTACGACGGTGCGGGTGGCGGCTTCTTTGACGCGGAACAGAACCCATCGGCGATCGGTGCCCTATCCGCACGGCGCAAGCCCATCCAGGATGCCCCAACGCCCGCGGGGAATTCGTTGGCGGCGTCCCTGCTGCTGCGACTGGATGCACTGGGTGCCGGTAACAAATATCGTGATAAGGCGCGCGCGACGCTGGAGTGTTTTGCCGGTGTGGTGGAACATTTCGGCCTCTATGCTGCCAGCTTTGGCATGGCTCTCAGTGCCCTCATCCGTCCTGCGGTGCAGGTCGCTGTGGCCGGGGACGATGCTGGTGCGGACGAACTCGCAAGAGCCGCGCGCGTGCCGTTTCGCATTGGCAAAAGCGTGATCCGTGTACGCCGGGAGAGTCTTGCGCCGCTGCCCCCGGCTCTCCGCGAGACGCTTCCGCATGTTCCGTTGCAGCAGTCGTTTGCGCTTGTTTGCCTGGGAACAAGCTGTCAGCCGCCCGCGACCGGGGTGGAGGGCCTGCGGGCTGCGCTAAACGATGCGTGACAGGAGCGTTCTGCGATAGCATCGGCGCTGCCACGCAGGGCCGCAATGCGTCTGGCACGATGCGCGTAAACTACCGGTGCGATTGCAAGCGCGTAACGTTTACCCACCCCTATGTCTCACGTTCAGTTCACTGCAAGTTCCGCTTGGAGCCTGTCCGCCCCTGGTCCCGTGATCTTCCACGATGATCCAGGGCCGAGCCGTCGCACGCCGCGCACCCTCGCCGGTGTCTTTGGCTTTCTGCTGTGTTGCGGTATGGCGTCTGCGCAGAGAAATATTCCGATGGATCCTTCCAGCCCGTTGCCTCCCGACCGGACAGCGGCTGATAGCGAAAGGGCACGGCTGGATCCGGCTTTCGAAGAGCGTGTCCGGAACGAGCGCGAGAAGCAGCGTCAGGAGAGGATTGTGGCCGATACGAACCGGCTCGTTGCCCTCTCAACAGAGCTGCTGGACGGGCTGGAGAGACGTGGCACGGCGAGCGAGGAAGACCGCAAACATCTGATCGAGATAGAACGCCTGGCACGCGCTGTGAAAACACGGATGAAGGAGTGAGCGGCCTATGGTGACTCAGTTCTCCAGCAAGGTTCTTCGCAGATGCCACGGCGGAGGATATCTCCTGATGGCGTTTGTTCTGTGTGGTCCGCAGGCGCAACCGCAGAGCGCTCCACCGGCGCCGCCGGGAGCTGTGAAGGACGCACGCGCGCAGGGGGTCAACGATCCGCAGAAGCAGCTGCTTGCCGATGCCGGACGCCTCCTGGAGAGCGCGCGGCAGCTCAAGGGCAGTGTCGACAAGACAACAAAGGACACGTTGTCGCTGGATGTCATCCGGCAGGCGGAGCAGGTCGAGAAACTAGCCAAGCAGCTCCGGGAACATCTTCATCCTTGAGCGGGATTATGGCACATAGGACAGCGCTGCCGCCGCATCGGCGACGCCGAAGCGTGTGCCCGCAATGGGCCGGGCCGTTCTCATCAGCGCCGCAACAACGGTTGCCGGATCCCAGCCGGGATGTGCGGCGCGGATAAGGGCGACAACTCCGGCGACCAGTGGTGCTGAGGCACTGGTGCCAATAGCCTGCACATATTGCTGGTGGCCGAGATTGAAGCAGCCGAAAGAGTGTTTGCCGTCTTCGGGAAGGCCATCCTCGGTTGTGTCCAGACCCATCGAGCACGCGCCGCGTACCCAACCGGAGTTGGCATCGTCGCCTCCCCGGGGATAACTTCCCCCCGGGGCAGCAACGCCCGCCAGGGTAGACCCGTAGTTGGAGTAGTAGGGAATCGTGACAGGCCCGGGTGCGCAGGCGTCCTCCGGTGTAAGGTCCTCCGCACATGCCGGATTCGTGGAAGCCACGACCGGCAGCACCCCATTTGCCTGGGCCGGCAGTTCTATGAGGTTCGGGTTGCTGAGATCCAGTCCATCGTTGCCGGCGGAGGCAATGATGACAGCCCCGCTTGCGGCCGCAGCCTCAGTCGCACGATTGAATAACGCACGCAGAGCCCGTCCGTCGCTGCTTGTCAGGTCAACCAGCGTCCCGAGCGAGAGCGAGATCACGTCGGCATGCTGCGCGACCGCATCGTCGATGCCCTGGATCACCCAGGAGATCATGCCGGAGGACTGCCCATTCGTGCAACGCTCCTCAAGTGTGCTGCCGGCACCTTCCATTCTCTGCATGACCTTGATGTTGAGAAGAGCTGCCTTGGGTGCAGCGCCGACGACATCGCCTGTGGACTGCCCTGCGGCACCGGCTGCCAACGATGCGGCCCATGTCCCGTGGCCCTGCTGATCCTGCGGGGAGCCATCATCGCAGGCGCTTGGCAACACGGCCTGGTCGATCTCCGAGGTGTTGAAGACAAGATTGGGAGCAAGGTCCGGATGGTTCTGATCGACGCCGCTATCCAGAACGGCGATGCGCACGCCGCGGCCGGCAGAAACGTTCCAGGGACCTGCCGCGGAGCTGTCCGCAAGCAGGCCGCCGTAGCCGCCTACGTTGCGCACGGCCCAGCCCTGGGGGGTTTGGCTGTAGTAGCGGTCGGAGGGGGGCGGTTGCACAGCCTTCGGAGCTGAGGCGTGGGGGCGCAGCGTGTCCGCAGCCGGCGACGCAAGAACCTCCCGCAGGGGGAAGCTATGCGAGGTGGAGAGTACATGCGTGGACACAACCCGGTCCGCGGCAACGAATGCGATCCGGGGATCGTGCTGCAGCCTGGCTAACGTTTCTGTACTGCCGTCGACGACGGCAATCCCCAGCTGTTCGTGCGCCCTGACCAGATGACCGCCGGCCCGCGACACCCGCGTCAGAACGTCCCCGGATGGTATGCCGGTTCCATAGGCAATCAGAAGGTGCATCGGCGTGCTTTTCGTCCACGCGGGGAGTGGGCCGGCTTCGGCGTAGCGGACACTTGCTCCAAGCAGAAGAAGTGCGAGCAGCCAGGGCCGGGAAAGCAGGCTGTTTCCCCGGTCTCGTTTGAACCCACCCATAGAAGGCCTTAGAAGTGCGAGATGTCCGGCCGCGGGCAGTCTCGCCGCGCTTCGCTGGATACCCTGCTTATCGGCTTTGTTTCGCCTGCACGTGAGCCGCAGATGCATGCTGCCGAGGCTTGCCGTTACAATCAGCAGGGCCGTTTCAGCAGACGGCCCTGGATCCTATGGCGACAAGCGAAGCTATCTCCGCACACAAGAAACTCGCTTCGGGCGAGGCATCTGATCCGCAGAGTCCATACGCGCGGACTGCCGACCCAGCCACACTCGGTAACGAGGATCTGGTTCGCTTTTACCGGACAATGTATCTCTCCCGGAAGACGGACGATCGCGAGCTGCTCCTCAAGAAGCAGCAGAAGATCTTCTTTCAGATCTCCTGCGCTGGGCACGAGGCACTCCTGGTTGCCGCCGGCATGGCCCTCCGGCCTGGATACGATTGGTTTTTCCCGTACTATCGTGACCGCGCCCTGTGTCTGGCGCTGGGTCAGACCGTAGAGGATCAGCTTTTGCAGGCAGTAGGGGCAGACGACCCGGGCAGCGGCGGCCGCCAGATGCCCTCACACTGGACCTCCCGCGCACTCCATCTGGTCAGCCCGTCCTCCTCCGTAGGCACGCAGTGTCTCCATGCGGTGGGATGTGCCGAAGCTGGACGCTACTTTTCCCGTCACCCTGAAGCAGCCCGGGGTGACTACGGCGAGGGAGACTATCGCCGATGGAAGGATGTCAGTTTCCATGGTGACGAGGTGGTCTACACCTCTATCGGAGAGGGTTCTACAAGTCAGGGAGAGTTCTGGGAGGCTCTGAACTCAGCTTCAAACGGAAAGCTGCCGGTGATCTTCGTCGTCGAGGACAACGGCTATGCCATCTCGACGCCTGTCGAGGTAAATACACCGGGCGGAGACATCTCGGCGCTGGTTGCCAACTTCCCCCATTTCCACTTTGAGCAGGTGGATGGCACCGATCCACAGGCGAGTTATGCCGCGATGGTGCGGGCCGTCGCACACTGCCGCTCCGGCAAGGGACCGGCGCTGGTCCACGGCCATGTGATCCGGCCGTACTCCCATTCTCAGTCGGACGATGAGCGTTCATACCGGTCCGCTGCCGAGTTGGAGGCCGATGCGCTGCGGGACCCCATCGCACGCATGCAGGCCGACCTGATCCGCTCCGGGATCCTGTCCGAAGGCGAGATTGGCGACCTGGAGCGGGAGATCAATGCCGAGGTGATCCGTGCCACTGACAAGGCGCTTGTCGCCCCTCTCCCTCGGGTAGCGGACATTACAAAACATGTGTATTCGGAACATCTTCGGCCGACCGACACCGTGTTCGACACAAAGCAGGCATCAAGCGCGGGTGAGACAGACCGCACCATGGCCGACCTGATCAACAGCACGCTGCGGGACGAGATGCGGCGCGATCCTCGCATCGTTATCTTTGGTGAGGATGTTGCGGACGTCAGCCGGGACAAGCACCTGGCCGCGGGCGGACTGAAAGGGAAGGGCGGCGTCTTCAAACTCACATCCGGGCTGCAGATGGAGTTCGGCTCAGACCGCGTCTTCAACTCACCGCTGGCGGAGGCCAACATCACCGGCCGGGCAATCGGCATGGCAGTCCGCGGCTTGAAGCCTGTGGTGGAGATACAGTTCTTCGATTACATCTGGCCTGCGATGCACCAGATGCGCAATGAGCTGAGCGTCCTGCGTTGGCGGTCCAATGACAACCAGAGCTGCCCATTGGTGATGCGCGTTCCGATCGGCGGATACCTGACCGGCGGCGCGATCTATCACTCGCAGTCCGGCGAGAGCATCTTCACGCATACACCGGGTGTTCGCGTCGTGATGCCGTCGAACGCGCTGGATGCAGCGGGCCTGCTGCGGACGGCGATCCGCTGTGACGACCCGGTTCTCTTTCTTGAGCACAAGCGGCTGTACCGTGAGACATACGGACGCGCTCCCTATCCCGGACCGGAGTATGCGATTCCGTTTGGGAAAGCAAAGACGGTGCGCACTGGCACAGACCTGACCCTGGTGACGTACGGTGCCGTGGTTCCGCGAGCATTGCAGGCGGCACAGCGTCTGGAGCGTGAGAGCGGCCGCTCCGCGGAGATCATTGACCTGCGAAGCCTGTCGCCGTACGACTTCGAGGCGATTGCCGAAAGTGTGCGCCGCACGAATCGCGTCATCATTGCCCATGAAGACATGTTGAGCTGGGGCTTCGGTGCCGAGCTGGCGGCACGTGCCGCCGACGAGCTTTTTCACGACCTCGACGCACCTGTCCGGCGTGTGGGTGCGATGGATACCTTTGTGGCTTACCAGCCTGTGCTTGAGGATGCCATCCTTCCTCAAGTTGACGATCTGCTGCGGGCCATGCAGGATCTCCTGGCCTTCTGAACGGATCCTCCTCTTCACACCTTCGCGCGCAACATCATCCAGCGTGGGGTGTCCTCTCCTGTGCACGCTGATGTCAGCATGCGAGGGAGGGAACGCGATGGGTGGTCCGGCACCTGCAAGGCTGACACAGTCCGCAGTCGCGGTAGTTCTCCTGGCCGCCCTGTTGATGCCCGGCCTGCCGGCCGCAACCAGATCAGGGCGAAAAGGTACGTCGACGCTGTCATCCGCCCAGCGGGAAGCGCTCGTGCTCAGCAGGTTTACCTTTGGTGCGCGTGCCGGAGATCTGGCGGCGATCCACGCCGAAGGTGTCGAGCATTGGCTCGACCGGCAACTGACACCTGCGCGCATAAGCGACAGCGCTTTTGAGAATAGGCTTGCGGAGTTCCCAGCACTCAGGATGACCCAGTCTGAGCGATCTCGGCGGTATCCAGAGCCGAGTGTGGTTCGTCAGCTGGCGAAGAAGGGGATCGTGCCGCCCGCGGACCCGGAGGAGCGAGCCATCCTGCTGGACCAGGTGGAGTTTTACCAGCTTCGCCGTGAACAGCAAGCGCAGACGGGCGCCGTTGCGCCTGGAATGGCCGGAGAAAACAGGGGCGCGCGCGGGGAAGGGGTTGGGAACGCCCCCGTACCCGCGATGCAGACCAATGCCGCCATGGATGCCGCCGCGGCTGGTGGAAAACCGGCCGGATCCGCACCCTTAAAGCCCACACCTCCCCGTCCCCTGGAGGGGAGTGTCAAACCCATGGCGAAGGCGCGTGTAGACGAGCTCCTGCACTGCGCGCCGCTCGTCCGGTATCACGCGATCCTGCAGCTGATACCCGAAGATGTTCTGGCGCTGCGCAACTCTGTACGGGGCCGGGAAGAGGCACTGACAAAGGGCATGACGCCGCTGCAGAAGGAGACGCTGCGTGCGCTGGCCGGCACAAACGGCATGCTGCTTGCCGAAGTCGATGGTGCAAGACTCCTGCGCGACGTGTATAGCGAGCGGCAGATGGAAGCCGTCATGACAGACTTCTGGCTGAATCACTTCAATGTGTATGACCGCAAGAACGGCAGCATGCCCAGTCTGCTGCCGGGGTATGAGGCTGTTATCCGCCAGCACGCTCTCGGCCGTTTCGAGGATCTGCTGATCGCGGTGGCCACCAGTCCCGCCATGATGCTGTATCTCGACAATGCCGGCAGCGTTGGACCGGACTCGCCCGCTGCGCTGAGCGGCCGGAAGAAGATGGGTGACGGCACCAACGAGAACTATGCGCGTGAACTGATGGAGCTGCACACCCTGGGTGTGGACGGCGGCTACACGCAGCGGGATATTTCCGAGGTCGCGAAGGTCTTTACCGGCTGGACCCTGGAGCGCCCCGGCGATGGTGGTGCCTTTCTCTATAACGACCGGCGGCATGAGCCGGGCGCAAAGCAGGTGTTGGGGCGGACGATTGAGAGCCAAGGCCAGCAGGAGGGATTCGAGGTCCTGCATATGCTCGCGACCAGTCCTGCAACGGCGCATTTTCTGAGTCAGAAGCTGGCCGAGCGTTTTGTGAGCGACGCGCCGCCGGAAACTCTGGTGAAGCGCATGGCGAAGATCTTCCTTGCCTCGGACGGGGATATTGCAAGCGTGCTGCGGACGCTGTATCGCTCGCCGGAGTTCAATAACCCGGCAAGTGTGCACGCGAAGCTGAAGACCCCGCTTGAGTACGTGGTGTCCGCAGCGCGAGCGAGTGGCGCGGAGATCAGCGATCCAGCGGCCCTGGTGCAGTCGCTTGCCCGTTTCGGCATGCCTCTTTATGGGGCGCCGGTGCCGACCGGGTACAGATGGGATACGGACACATGGCTCAGTACATCAGCCCTGATCGACCGGATGAACTTTGCCACGGCTCTGAGCGCGAACAGGATCAAGGGGACGCGTGTGAACTGGCCGGAACCTGTTGCCGTGTCCACACCGAGCAGCCCTCCAACCGTAGAACAGGCGGACGAGCGCATGCTTGAGCGTCTGCTGCTGAGCGCAGGGGCGAGCCAGCAAACACGCGCAACGGTGCTGGATCAGACATCCAGGCGGGTGAAGTCCGGAGCAGGCACCGGCGTTGGATCGAGCGGTGTCGCAGAGACGGCCGGGCCGGCGCTCCAACGGCTGTCTCCTGAACCGCCAGTGCATGCATCAGAGCAGGCCAGCGGGCCTCCTGCGGCGCGAGAAGCCATGTCCACTATGGCAGGCCTTCTGCTTGGATCACCAGAGTTCCAGAGACGTTAGATGAATGTGGAGAAGCGAGGAATCAGGATGCGACACTCTCGACGCGGTTTTCTCAAGAACGGCGCACTCGCCCTTGTAGGCACGTCCGCTATCCCCGGCTTTCTGATGCGCTCTGTGCTGGCGGAGCAGACGACCGCGCAGGCACAGGGCAAGAGGCTGGTTGTGATCTTTCAACGGGGTGCCGCCGACGGGCTGAACATGGTTGTGCCTTACCGCGAGAAAAACTACTACGCGATGCGTCCAACGATCGCCATACCGCCGGAGCAGGTGCTGGACCTGGATGGGAGATTTGGTCTCCATCCTGCTCTTACCGCGTTCAAGCCGCTCTATGACGCGGGGCATCTTGCCATCGTCCACGCGGTTGGCTCTCCCGATATCACCCGCTCGCACTTTGACGCGCAGGACTACATGGAGAGCGGGACGCCCGGCGTCAAAAGCACGCAGGACGGATGGTTGAATCGCGCGCTCCAGGGTGAGAGCCACCGGTATGCAGGCGGCTCAGCTTTTCGTGCTGTCGCTGTGGGAGCGCAGGTTCCCCGGACACTCCAGGGCAAAGTGCCTGCGGTCGCACTCAATCATCTTCAGGATTTCAGTGTGGGCAGCCATGACACGCAGGGCTCAACCATGGCGAATGCGTTTCAGGCGATGTATGCGGGCAGTCATGACAGCACGTTGCATGGCGAGGGAGGCCAGACCTTTGCGGCCGTTCGCATGCTTCAATCCGCCAACCCCGCGCAGTACCGGCCTGCACAGGGTGTGGTCTACCCCAACACCGGCTTCGGCAACAACATGAAGCAGATTGCGCAGCTCATCAAAGCAAACCTGGGTGTTGAGGCGGCCTTTACGGATATCGGCGACTGGGACACACATCAGGCGCAGGGCGGCAGCACAGGCCGGCTCGCGGGCCGGCTGAAAGAGTTTTCCGAAGGTATCGCAGCGTTCTGGCAGGATCTTGGTGCCGAGGCGGAGAATTGCACACTGCTCACCATGTCAGAGTTTGGGAGAACCGCACGGCAGAATGGGACCGGTGGCACGGATCACGGTCATGGCAATGTCATGTTCGTGCTCGGTGGACACGTGAAAGGCAGCACCGTCTATGGCCGATGGCCGGGCCTCGAAAACGAGCAGCTGAATCAGAGTCGCGATCTGGCTGTGACCACGGACTTTCGTCAGGTACTCGGCGAAGCCGTCGCAAGAACGCTCGGCAGCCGGGATCTGTCCGCGATCTTCCCACAGGCAAAGATAACGTCTGGCGAGTTCCTTAATTTCACTGCGTAGCGAGTTCCTTAATTTCACTGTGTAGCGAGTTCCTGGATTACTGCGTAGCGGGTTCTCACCGGAGACCTCATCGGACGGACTGACTGCGCAACCTTTCAATCAGGAT
>CAXTSF010000123.1:4134-9732 GCA_964246865.1 uncultured Terriglobus sp. | reverse complement strand
GAACGTGTCCTCGTGGCTTGCCGCCTCGACCACAGATTGCGGGCTAAAGTAGGTACTGAACAAGTCCGCTCTTCGGAAGGGCACAGCTTTAGCTGTGCCGTAAATGCCTTGTTTGCCATGCGGCTTTAGCCGCTGAGGTCGGCTCTTCGCTCCCGTCCTGACCTTTGCAGCACCCTCTGAAGGTCCGCGTCTTAATAGCCTGGGACGTAGCCCCAGGATTGGGCATTATAGGATCTGCGGGCTGAAGGTCCGCGTTATCGGCGCGTTCTTGTGTCGTGGTTTGTTATACGGAGGTGTAGACCCCTGGAATCGCGCTTCCGGCTATCTGCCTGCATAGATTGCCGCGATTGCGAGGTATAGCGCCTTCCAAATGGCTCTCCGACCCCCAACGGTGCTCTAACAAGTCTGTCATCCGTCAACTAATCATCTTCTCGCAGCTCTGACTCTAAGCTCTTCCATTTTCTTCGATTACATGCAGAGCACAGACATTGAAAATTGTTGACTTCGTGCAAGCCTCCCCTTACCAACGGCACAACATGATCGACAGTAAGCCAAGATGTTGATCCGCAGTGAGCACAGCAGCCGGCGCTAAGCACATTTTCTCTATCGGTTTTTCTGATCGACGGCCTTACAGCCGTCCCACGTGCAAGAACCCGAAAGGGATACTCAATCTCATCCCACTTACGATTGAGCGCAAGATCGCATATAAACGCAAAGTTCTTACCGGTCTCTTCTGCGGTCCAATGCATCGTAGTCGCCAAATATTCGGAAATGTTTATACCGATAACGGCGTTGCAGACTCTCTTCTTTTTCACGAGTTCACTCCTTCTGAAGAAATGTCGGCGCCAGTGCGCTCGAATGACACATGTGGGTCATACGCGCGTACCAGCCTGCAAGATTCACATACGGACATCATGCTTACGCCCACAGTGCACGGAAGACAGGCTCCAGTACCATCACTGCTCGTCGCCCGGTAAAATAGCTCCATGACGCAAACCCTCCCCGTCGCAGAGAACGCGACGTCCGCGGTGGCCTCCTCTACCTCCAGCCCCGCCCGCTCCATCCGCAAAACCACCCTGCCCAATGGCATGCTGGTCCTCACCGAATCCATGCCGCACATGCGCTCCGTCGCCATGGGCGTGTGGGTCGGCTCCGGCTCGCGCGATGAGGCCGCTCCGGAGAATGGCCTCTCCCATTTCGTCGAGCACATGGTCTTCAAGGGGACCACCTCGCGCTCCGCCCAGGCCATCGCCCGCGAAACCGACGCCATCGGCGGCAATCTCGACGCCTTCACCGGCAAGGAGACCGTCTGCTTCAACATCAAGGTGCTCGACCAGAACGTGCCGGCCGCCATGGACATCCTCGCTGATCTCGTCCTGAACCCCACCTTCGCGCCCAACGACATCACCCGCGAGCAGTCCGTCATCCTTGAAGAGATCAAGATGGACGAGGACAATCCGGACTACCTCGTACATGAGATCCATAACGCGAACTTTTGGAAGAACGACCCTCTTGCGCGCTCCATCCTTGGAACCGCAAAAACCGTCTCTTCCTTCGACGAGCCCGCTGTTCGCGGCTTCCACACCAGCCGCTTCACGCCGGCCAATCTCATCTTCTCCGCCGCCGGCAATCTTCAGCACGAGGAGATGATTGCGCTCGTTGCGCGGCACTTCAGCACGCTCGCACCGATGAGCGAAGACCGGCTTGTCCGCTTTCCTGTCCCGGTCGCCACGCCGCACATCACCTTGCGCAACAAGAAGTCACTGGAGCAGGTCCAGCTCTGCCTTGGTGTGCCCGCGCCTCCGGTCGACTCGCCCGATCGCTACGCGCTCTATCTTCTCAATACCGTGCTCGGTGGCGGCATGAGCTCGCGCCTCTTTCAGACTGTCCGTGAGGAGGCCGGCCTCGCCTATTCCATCTACTCCGAGCTCTCGCCCTATCGTGACACCGGCGCGCTCTCCGTGTATGCGGGCACCTCTGTCGAGAAAACCCCCGAGATGATCCGGCTCGTCATGCAGGAGCTACGCCGCCTCAAAACCGAGCCGGTCCCTGCTGAGGAACTGAACCGCGTCAAGGACCAGAGCAAGGGCAACATTATCCTCGGCCTGGAAAGCTCGGCCTCCCGCATGAGCAATCTTGCCCGGCAGCAGATGTACTACGGCCGCTTTGCCACGACAGACGAGATTGTCGCCGACGTCGATCGGGTCACCACGGCCGATCTCCAGCGGGTCGCCAATGACCTCCTCCAGCCGGAACAGATCTCTCTCACCCTGCTCGGCAATCTCGGAAAGATGACCGTCAATCGCGACCAGTTCACCTGTTAGAGGCCGATCCTGCTAAAGTGGCAGTGTCGAAAACCGTGGCGCACCGTCTCAACTAGCAGTGCCCCAAAAGCAGTTCTCCTAGGAAGCAGAGCGAGTCAAGGCTGCTGGCGTTGTTCTGTACAAAGGAAGACGACACCTATGCGGATTATCCGCTGCACAGCACCAGGGGAACTGCAAAACGATCTCGAGGAATGTATGACCGCTATCCATCTTCGCCAGACACGGAATCACAAGGCAGAGCAGGGCTTTACGCTGATCGAGCTTCTGATCGTCATGTCGATCATCATCATCATTGCGACCTTTGCTATTCCGAACATCACGCGCATCAAGCGCCAGGGCAACGAGACCTCCGCCATCCAATCCATCCGCGCCATCGTTGCCGCGCAGCTGCAGTACTCGTCCACGTATCCGGCAAACGGCTTTGCCTGTTCCCTTGCTGCCCTTGGCGGTGATAAGGCCTCCACACCAAGCCCGGCCAGCGCGAATCTGATTCCTCCGGACCTGGCCACAGGCAATAAAGCCGGCTACACCTTTGCGATCACCAATTGCAACAAGGTCACCATCAACAACCAGGACCAGTACACCTCCTACGAGATCACCGCCGTACCGCAGAAGGTCGGCAACACCGGCGACCGCGGCTTCTGCTCCGACGACTCGCAGCAGATTAAGTACGATCCCAAGGGAGGCACCACCTGCTCCCAGCCTATCCAGTAAGCCTCACGTGAACCGGCCGCCACGCCACTTCCGACTGCACCGGAGCGCAGCAGAGTGAGCCGGCGGCTCTTGCTACGTCCCTGGATGGGTCCGCCGATATGTGCGTGGCTGCTTGGCGGCTCAATCGTCTCTGCCCAGATGCAGCCTTCCGTGCACGAGATTGCTACCCGCATCAACAGCCATTACAACCGCCTCACCAGCTTTCGCGCGGACTTTCGCGAGCGCTTTGACGGCCTCGGCATGCACCGGGATGAAACAGGAACCCTGCTCCTCAAAAAGCCCGGCCGCATGCGCTGGGCCTACGCGGGCGGCAAACTGTTTGTGCTTGATGGCAGGTTTGCCATCAGCTACGCCCCGGGAGAGGCTCAGGCGCAGCGCATCCCGGCAAAGCAGCTCGACGATCTCCGCTCGCCTCTCCGTTTCCTGCTCGGCCACACGCAGCTTGAGAAGGAGCTTGACCACCTCACCCTCACGACGCAGGGCGGCACGGCGATCCTCACCGGATCGCCCCACGGCACCACCGGCCCGGAGAATGGCCGCATTCAGAGCATCAGTCTTACCGTCCTGGCTGCGACCGGCACCATCACCGGCCTCACCATTGACGAGGCCGACGGCAGCAAAACATCTTTCGACTTCTCCAATGTGCAGGAGAACGCGCCGGGGGGCGATGCCGATTTTCAATTCAAACCACCGGCGGGTGTCACGGTCGTCGATGGCACCCCGCCAGTGTAGAACCATCGAGAGTAAGCGGTCAGCCTCTGTCAGCTCCTGGCCTTTAGCTTTAGTGACCAGGCAGCTAACAGCTAACTAGATCTTGATCTTCCCCGAGTCCCCGACACTCACCTTGTCCGCGCCAGCCACCGTGGCCAGCGCCAGTTTGCTTAGCCGGACCAACGTGCTGCTGTTGGCCGACCAGTACTCCCCACCCGTAACATTGACACGGATCAGCGTCACGGCCGGATCATCCTCGCCCTTCGGGAACCAGGCTTTTGCCTGCGGTGTCCAGTGCTGGTGAATCACGTCTCTGTCGCGCACGATGCCTGCGACGCCCTGCAATGAGAGATATTTGCCGTCCTTCGGCTCCGCATAGCTCACCAGCACATGGCTGTCCTCTTGAATCTCTTCCACCTTGCCGGACTCCACATTCGCTATGAACCAGAGCGTTCCATCAAACTCGGCCGTTTCCGTGGCCATGGGCCGTGCGTGCAGCCTGCCATCTGTTGCCACCGTTGTCAGCATCGCGATGTGAATGCCTTTGCTCATCTCGCGGATCACCTGCACTGCCTCGCTTCCAACTACATCTTTTTCGGCCATGAATCCTCCACCACCGTTCAGATGCAAGGCGCGCCCCGCGGTTTTGCGGCTGGAGCCGTTCTCCCTCTGGAGCTCCTGAGGGGCGGGGCCCGCACGATGGTCTCTCTTAAGCCAAAAACCGCCCTTTCGTTAGTTTCAGGGTCAGGGCACCAGACGAACGGCTCTACCGCTCAGGCAGTGCATACGTGAAGTCGTAGGTATGCTGTCCGCCCGTTTCGGCAATCGCCAGGCTGCCGCTCAGCCCGGTCAGCTCCGCCGTCCCCGACCCGGGTACCACCACGATGTTGGCAACCGCGCTCGCCGGATCACCTTTCATCATGGTCGCGTTATGGCTGAGGACAAATGTTCCCCGATGGCCATTCACCGTTCCACGGACTGTCTCGATCGCCACGTAGGCCATCGATCCCGAGAAAGGCGTAATGCCTGTCAGCATCTCCCCTTGGCTCGTCCCCTCCAATCCGCCATGGAAGGTCTTCTCAATCGTCATCCGGCCGATTCCGCCGGCCTTTCCCGCTTCGGAAACATCTACCGGCATCATCTTGATCTCGAAACTGCCGCTCGCATGCTTCATCGTCGATCCGCCTTTCTGGGTGGTACCCGGCGGGCGTTCCTGGGCACGCAGCACATTGCCGGTCAGCACGGCAAATAGAAGCACGCTTTGCGTCACGGATCGCACCATGCCGAAGATCCTACCAGCGACTCTCACAGTCCCTTCCGCGCACGAAACTCTCGCACCACCTCCGCCGGGTCCCGATGCTGGCCTTCCACAGCGTGGTTCATCTGCTGCATCTCCTCCGCGTTCACTCTCCCGGTAAGCCGTGCCAGTGCACCCTCCATCGCCGGGTGCTGCTGAAGTGTCTCCTCCCGCACCAGCGGCACCGCCTCATACGGCGGAAAGTAGTGCCGGTCGTCCGCCAGCACGCGCAGGTTCATCGCTGTGATCGCGCCGTCGGTCGAGTTGCCGGACACAATATCGACCTGGCTGTTCGCCATCGCCCGGTACAGCAGGCCCAGATCCATCACCCGCGGTGTCCCCGGGAAGTGCAAACCGTAGGCCTCTTCCATGCCATGCAGCCCATCCGGTCGCTCCTCGAACTCATACCCCGTGCCAAAGCGCAGCGCACCCTCCCTGCCCTTCAGATCACTCAGCCGGCTTACGTGGAGCCGCTCTGCATCTGCCTGCCGCATCACCATAGCAAAGGTATTCTCAAAGCCAAGCGAGTCCTCGACACGTACCCGGTAGTTT
>CAXTSF010000123.1:0-4124 GCA_964246865.1 uncultured Terriglobus sp. | reverse complement strand
TAGTTTTCGCGATAGATGCGCCGCACCGTTTCGCGCACACGGTCGCGGTCCCGGTCCACCGGCTGCTTTAGCACGCTCGACAGCGCCGTTCCCGTGTACTCCACATACGCGTCGATCCTCGCGGAGATCAGCGCCTGATGCGCAATATAGCTGCCCGCCAGATAGAAACGCCGGTCTACCCTCTCTCCCGCGGCCTCAATCTCCTGCGCCAACAACTCTCCCAGCAGCACCTGCTCCGTGAAATTCTTCGCGCCGATCACAATGTGCGACCCATGCGGCGCATCGCAGGCCGTCAGGCCAAGACACGCTACCAGCAGCGTCAGAAGGCCCGAAAACAGGGGCCTGAACGGTTCCCTCACGACGTGCCCTGAGTTCACTGAAGGGTTTCGCCTATGCGAGGTGGAAGGAGGCAGCCTCACAGCTCTCGCCTGACAGCCACCCGCTTCTCCAAAACACCCAGTAGCGCATCCGCGGCAAGCGCCAGCAGCGCCGCGGGGATTGCACCCGCCAGCACAAACCGGTTGTCCACGGACGCAACGCCGCGAAAGATAAATTCGCCCAATCCCCCCGCTCCAATGGCTGCCGCAATCGTCGCCACGCCCACGCACGTCACTGTCGCCGTCCGCAGCCCTGCCAGGATCACGCTCCCCGCAATCGGCAGCTGCACCTTCACGAGCCGCTGCAGGTTGCTCATCCCAAGTGCATTGGACACGTCTACCAAAGCCGCATCTACACCGCGGATGCCGGCGTAGGTGTTTCGCAGAATGGGCAGGAGCGCGTATCCCGTCAACGCCACAATCGCAAGCCGGGAAGCGCGGTCGCCCAGCCACGGCACCGGCAGCAGCAGGCCAAACAGCGCCAGGCTCGGGATCGTCTGCACGACGTTTGCGAAGCCGATCACCGGCCTGGCCCACCGTTCATGCATCGTCAGCCAAATGCCCGCGGGTACCGCAATCAGTGCTGCCGCCGCCATGGCCCACAACGTCAGCCACAGATGCTCAAAGGTCAACCGGCCTATCTCAACCGCGTGCTGCTGCAGAAATCGACCCATGTCTCAGCAGTTCTCCTAGAGGTGGTGGCATGCATCCGGTCACCACAGGCTTCAAAGTATCAGCAGACCGGTCTAGCCCGCCGCCTCAAACCGGTTTACCGCGCGCACATACTCGGCCACGCCATTGATCTCCGAGGTCAGCACCTCGTGTGCCGCAAGATCCGCCTGGATCCGCCCCTCTTGCACAAAGACCACGCGCCCCGCCAGAAAGATCGCCTCCTGTAGATCGTGGGTCACAATCAACGCCGTCTTCCGAAGCCGCTCGAGCAGCTCCCGCAGCATGGTCTGCATCTCCGCCCGCGTCAGCGGGTCGAGCGCGCCAAACGGCTCATCCATCAGCAGCACCGCGGGATCGTTCGCCAGCGCTCGCGCCAGGCCGGCGCGCTGCCTTTGCCCTCCGGAGAGCTGCCACGGCATCCGCTTCGCGAACGACGACGGGTCCAGGCCCACCATGCGCAATGTTTCCGCCGCGCGCCGCTCCCGCTCCGCCCGGTCCTTACCTGCAAGCTCCAATGGCATGGCCACATTCCGCTCAATCGTCATATGCGGAAACAGGCCCGTCTCCTGGATCACATAGCCGATGCCGTGCCGCAGCTCCAGCAGATCGCTCGTACGCACATCCCTGCCGCCCACGGTCACGCGGCCATCCGTCGGCATCACAAGCCCGTTCACGGTGCGCAATAGTGTCGTCTTGCCTGAACCCGAGCGGCCGAGCAAAGCCGTCGTGGTTCCCGGCTCGATGCAGAGCGAAATACCGTTCAGAATGCGACGGCTCTCCTGACTGCCTGCTGGCGCGAAGCTCACATCCGCGAACTCCACGCCGCCGCGGCTGCCCATCGTCCTACTCAGAGGTGTCCGGCTGGTCGACCCCGGTAAGGCCGGAACGGAGCGTTACCGCGCGCCCTCCAGTCCCGTGCGCATCCGCCAGCGTCGCGGACCTGCCCTCCGCGGCTTCAGAACTGGCACCATGGGGTTCGGTATCGTGCGCCGCCACCTCCAGGTCGCTGTTCTCGCTGGCCAGCGTCGGCACACGCTCCTCGCCCTGTTCCGTCGAAATTTCGTGTACCGCAGACGCTCCCGGCAGCTCATCCTCGTCGGCCGGCACCGGCGCATTGAACGCCTCCGGAGGCGTGCCTGAGGTATTCGTATTCCCCGGCTGCCCCTTCACGCGCACCACCGTAATCTTCGCGAAGCCCTCCTTGAACGAGGGCGGGCGCAGACGTTCCGCCATCGTGCGCATCACCTCGTCGGCAACGCGGCGGTCGCGCTTACTGTTGCGCTCCATGCACACCGTCAGTGGCACATCGAAAAACACGGCCTGTGCCTCAAAGCCGAAGCTCCGCGCCATCTTGATCCACTGCCGCCGCTCATGGGCAGACAGGTTCGTCGCATCCACATAGTTCCACGGCATCTTGGCGATCAGCCTGGCTCGCAGCAGCGATCGCAGCGTCGAGAACACCAGGCCGCTGTATCGCTGATCCGTGATGTCGTCAAACAGAATCGACCGAAGCATATCGCTTGAGAGCGGCGTCACACCCCGGCGCTTAAACCACGTCGTCTTTCCGGAACCCGGCAGGCCGATCGCAAGCACCACATACCCCTTGGGCGCGGATCTGTCACCGCCGCTGCCGCCCGAAGCCAGCGAAGGAGCCTCGGCGGGTGGCGTCGCCAGCGACTCCGGCTGCGTCTCCACCACGATCTTGCCGGGTGTCTCCGCTCCACTCACCGGTTCGCTTTGACCTCCCTCGGCGCCGCCGGATGGCCGATCCTCGCCGGCGGAGATCGCTGCCGCCGCCAACTCCGGCATCGCCCCTGGCTCGTCCGCAACGGGCTGCCGCATCTCGTCCGGGTAGTTGGGCCGTAAGGCCGCGGGCTGGTCGGAGGGAATCTCCTGACCTATCTTTCCAGTGGCCTCGCTCGTATTCGGGCCACGCTTGGTGCGTCGTCTCATCTTGTTGCGCATCCAGTCGCGCATGTCACGCTTCTACCATAGCCCATCGCCTCCGGCCAAGCCACGCCGCCTTCTCGGAATGTCCATCGTCGCCGGCCCGGCCCGAAGATGCGGCTGAACCACGGGCGCTGCGGCTAAACTAACGGGGTTGCGCGAAATCCCGAACCCCGCGTACCTGAAGAGAGGAATCCACACAGCATGGCAGTCAAGGTTGGCATCAACGGCTTCGGCCGCATCGGACGAAACGTCTTCCGCACCGCCCTCGGCAATCCGGAGATCGACTTCGTCGCCGTCAACGACCTCACCTCCCCCGCCACCCTCGCGCACCTGCTCAAGTACGATTCCATCCTTGGCAATCTCAAGCAGACCATCACTCACACCGGAGACTCCATCTCCGTCGACGGCAAAGTGATCAAGGTCTTCGCCGAGCGCGACCCCGCAAAGCTGCCCTGGACCGAGACCGGCGCACAGGTTGTCATCGAGTCGACCGGCCACTTCACCGATGCCGTGAAGGCCAAAGGCCACCTCGGTCTTAACGGCGAGTCCACCGTGAAGAAGGTCATCATCTCCGCCCCCGCCACCAACGAGGACATCACGGTTGTGCTCGGCGTCAATCAGGACAAGTACGATCCGGCGAAGCACCACGTCCTTTCAAACGCCAGCTGCACCACGAACTGTCTGGCGCCCGTCGTCAAAGTCCTGCATGACACCTTCGGCATCACGAGCGGCATCATGACGACCATTCATAGCTACACCAACGACCAGGTCATCCTCGACTTCCCGCACAAGGACCTGCGCCGCGCCCGTGCCGCCGCCCTGAACATCATCCCCACGTCCACTGGCGCAGCAAAAGCCCTCAAGCTGGTCATTCCAGAGATGGACGGTAAGCTCGACGGCTTCGCCATCCGCGTCCCCACACCCAACGTCTCCGTCGTCGACCTCACCTTCAACACGGACAAGCCCATCTCGATCGCGAGCATCAATGCCGCTATGAAGCATGCGAGCGAAGGCGCGCTGCACGGCTACCTTGGCTACACCGAGGAAGAGCTCGTCTCGTCGGACTTCCGGGGCGACTCCCGCTCGTCCATCTTCGACTCCAAACTCACCAAGGTCATCGGCGAC
>CAXTSF010000122.1:0-9758 GCA_964246865.1 uncultured Terriglobus sp. | reverse complement strand
GGATGAGTGTGGAGGCCTCATTGACCTCATTAAGACGGAGCGAGGAAGAGCCGGTGATGTTGATCAAGATGCCGCGTGCACCGTCGATGGCGCCAGCCTCCAGCAGAGGCGAGGCCATGGCAGCCATGGCAGCCTCATGGGCGCGATTCTCGCCGGAACGGATGCCGGTCGCCATCACCGCATAACCCATGCCGGCCATGGTGGTCTTCACGTCGGCAAAGTCCCGGTTGATGATGCCCGGGATCGTAATAATGTCGGAAATGCCCTGCACGCCTTGACGAAGAACGTCGTCGGCGATGCGGAAACTTTCAAAAAAGCCGGCGTCTTTCGCGACCGCGAGCAGCTTCTCGTTCGGGATCACGATGACGGTATCGACCGCGTCAAGCAGCTCCTGCAGGCCTCGCTCGGCCTGCATCATGCGGCGCTTTCCTTCAAAGCCAAACGGCCGCGTGACAACGGCCACCGTGAGTGCACCCATCTCGCTGGCAAGCGAAGCGATGACCGGCGCAGCACCCGTGCCGGTGCCACCACCCAGGCCGGTGGTGACGAACACCATGTCCGCACCCTCCAGCGCTTCAATGATCTTGTCGGAATCCTCAAGGGCTGCCCGTCTGCCCACATCCGGATTCGCTCCCGCGCCGAGGCCGCTCGTGAGCCGCACACCCAGTTGCAGCTTGACCGGGGCCTGCGAGGTCTTCAATGCCTGAACATCTGTGTTCGCGGCAATAAACTCAACGCCCTCCACATGCGCCTCGATCATGCGATTGACGGCATTGTTGCCTCCGCCACCAACACCGATCACCTTGATGCGAGCGCCACGAGGCATGTCGTCGTGGTAGTGAATGCGAAGGTCGTCGTCAGGCAGCATGCGGCAAAGATCTCCTCGGCGGGATGTCCCATGTGCGTCGGGAGGGCGCCAATGCACCCTCGCTCGCGCATCCCGTCTGCTCACGATTCTGGCACGCCGGCCGCCGAGGATTTCAGCGATTCTGCACGAGCGCGTAGGGGAGTGCCGCAGGTGGTTCGCTGCTCAGACTCCCTTTGTCCATCACGCACTGCCGTTCCAGAACTCACGGCGTGCGCGACCGGCGCCACTGCTTCTTCGAAAAATAACAAGGCCGTGCCTGAACTCATGCAGCGATTGCCACCGGGAAAAGATGAACAGGGTGCCGGAGAAAACTACCTGTATTTCTAAGAAAACATTGCTGAATTCGTAATGGAATTCCGCTGCTAATCTCAGGTTGCCCTAAAAATTGCAGAGTTCGTCGGTACTGTCCTTGCCTATGTGCTAAGGCTTGCGCCGTCGTTTGTTCCTATATCTCTCCCCCGAGGAACCAAAGATGAAGTTAGGTCTTACCCAAGGCGCTCTGGCACTTAGCCTCAGCACGGTCTTTCTCCACACACAGGCACAGGCACAGAAAGCAGCACCTACGCTCACCTGCTCTGCTGCGCCGAGATCAGTGAATGCAGGCGATCCGGTTACAGTCTCCGCGGCTGCGTCCAGCACCACTGGGCAGGCGCTCACGGTCAGCTTCCAAACGGCTGCCGGTTCGCTGGCGCCCAATGGTAATCGCGCCACGCTGCACACCTCCGGTGTTGCTCCCGGCGCACTGAAGATAACCTGCCATGCAACGGATGCGGCGGGTCAGACCTCCTCTGCAACGACCTCTGTGTGGATCAATGGCGCACCGGGCGAGCAGGCCCTGCCGGCGTTCTCCTTCACTGATTCCGTCGGTGCGAACGTCCATCTTCACTTCTCCGGCACGCCCTACTGGGATGACTTTCCCAACTTCTACCGGTCCATCGTCGCATCCGGCATCCGGCACTACCGGAATGGTATTGACGCTTTTGCCACACCCTACGAGTTCGGCAACGCACAAACGTTGGGCCGCGCCGGGGTAAAGGCGGACTGGATGATCAGTGCCAACTGCGGAGCAGATTGCATCAGTAACATCGATCGTGCGGCACATTACTCGATCGACGCTTTCGAAGGCCCGAATGAGTATGATGCCGATTCACTCGAGAGCCTGCCGAATGAGATGGCTCTGATCCATAACGTGGTCAAGGCAAATCCCCGGACGGCCAACGTGCCTGTTTTCGCCGCATCGCCCCAAAATGTGACGAAGGCTATCCGCGAAGGCAGCATGGCACCGTTTGTGGACTTCGGCAACATGCATGACTACTACGGAACACGTCCTCCGGAGACAGCCCCCTACGGTGGAACCCTGTTCAACTGCCCGAACTACGGCGATCTAACCTATAACCTTTGCGTCGCCGCAGATACAGTTCCGGGCCGGCCCGCCGTGACGACAGAAACCGGCTACGCCAGCGGCTTCCTCTCGGACACAACCATCGGCAAATACATCACACGGACGCTGATGAATCACCTGAGCGCCGGTGTGATGCGTACCTACATCTTTGAATACGCGGATGCGCCCGGCGGGCTGCAGAATGGCCTTGTGCACCGCGATCTGTCACCGAAGCCGGCCTATACCGGCATCCGCAACCTGATTTCGCTCTTTGGTGACGGCACCCTTACCGCCCCCGGCAAGTTCGATTACAACCTGGGTGGCGACCTCTACAACGTCCGTCATGTGCTCTTCCAGAAAGCCGATGGCACATACATGCTTGCCCTGTGGCTTGGTGTACAGAGTGCACAACTCACACCGCCCTTCTCTGATTACAACATCCCGGCACAAACAGTCACCGTGACAACGGGCACTCCCGTAGGACCGTCCACGATTGTGAGCCTGGATCCATCCGGAAATCTGTATCCGCTTACCCCCTCCACCAACGGCAATGTCACGACCCTGCCAGTCACGGACCGGATCACCGTCATCAGCTTCGCGCCGCCCGCTGCCAACAACGCGGCTTCCGTGAATGCACCTGCAAACAACCCTCCGGGCAGCCTGTCGCCGAACGCGTCGTACACCTTCAGCGCCGGTGCAAGCAATCTGTGCATCGATCTCGCCAATGCTAGTTTTACGGATCGCACTCCGATCCTCCAGTGGACCTGCATCCCCGGCCACCCGACACAGAAATGGCAGCTGCAGCCTACTGACAGCGGCTACTTCCGGATCGGCAGCTTTGCCGCCCCCAACAGGGTCTTCGACGTGGAGGATATCAGCAGCGCAAACGGCGCTCCGCTGCACCTCTTCATGTATGTCGGAGGCATCAACCAGCAGTGGTTGCCCGTCAGTCTCGGCAATGGCTTCTATAAGTTTGTCGGGCGGGGCAGCAATCGCTGCCTGAACATACCGGAGGGCTATGACCAGTACGCAACCAGGCTGCAGATCGCTGATTGCGACAACTCAGCGGGAGAGAGCTTCCAGCTCACCCAGCAGCCGTAACTTGCGGATGCTTATGTGTCGATACACAGGAGGGCGACCCTCCGGGGCCGCCCTTTCTGCTGCACGACGTATCCCGATCGAACGCGGTCTTAGAAGCTGCCGGCGAAGATCGATTTCAGCTTCTGCTTGAGCCCCATCTCCTCATTGGCACGACGCACCTGGGTCCGATGGGTGTACAGCAGCATGCCGATGGCGGTGCTGAACTCCGGCGTTGCCAGCTCTGGCGGCATCCGTGAAAGAGGCACCGGCGAACCGGTGCGGGCCGGCGTGCGCAACAGGCTCTCGGCAACGTCAAGCAGACCTGGGAGCCGTGCGCCTCCCCCCGTAAGCACGCACCCGGTACCCAGCGCCTCCAGCACTCCACCCTCGCGCAGGTTATTGCGCAGCAGAGTGAAGAGTTCACGGGCACGGGGCTCCAGGATCTCCGCAAGGAAGCGCTGGCGCACCAGCCGCGGCGCAGTCGATCCACCCGTCGTCAGATTGCCTCCGACCTCGATCTCGTTGAGAGACGGCACGCTGGTCACCACGCAGTTGCCATAGGTGAGCTTAAGCTCCTCGGCCTCTTCCGTGTTGATGTGCAGACCGACTGCCAGATCGTTGGTGAAGTGGTCGCCGCCAATGGGCAGAACAGCGGTGTGCGCCACCGAGCCCTCAAAGAAGACCACAAGCTCAGTGGTGCTCGCACCGATATCGGCGATGCAGACGCCGAGCTCACGCTCGTCCGCGGAGAGGACGGCCTCGGCGGAGGCAATGCCTTCATAAACGGTGTCGATCACCTCAAGCCCGGCACGGTTGGCGCAAGTGATGACCGATTGGGCGACACCTCCCGAACAGGTGGAAAGGTGGAGGTTCACCTCGAGCTTGGTGCCGACCATGCCGATCGGGTCATGGATGCCCGGCTGGTCGTCGAGAATGAACTCCTGCGGCAGCAGGTGCAGGATCTCCCGGTCCGCAGGCAGGGCGACGGAGCGCGCGCGGTCGACGGCGGCCCGGACCTCCTCACGGGTAATCTCACGCATGCGGCTGCCCATGGAGATGCCGCCGCGGGAGTTGATGCCGCGCACGTGCGTGCCGCCCACGCCGGCAACAGCCGTCTCAATGCTGACCTTGCTGAGCCGCTCGGCGGTCAGGGCGGCCTGGTTGATGGCATTGCTCGCGGGACCAAGATCGGCGATGAGGCCTTTGCGCATGCCCTTTGCACGCTCAATACCGTGGCCGCGGTAGCGCAGAACACCATCAAGCAGCTCGGCCACAAGAACGCAGACCTTGGCGCTGCCGGCATCCAGAACCGTAATCAGATTTTCCGTTTTTTCAATCACAAGGCAGCTCCAGCCTGGCTCATGCCGTCGAGAGAGATACGTTGCAGGTCGGTTATCTCTGCTCTGCCATCGAGCAGCAGTCGGACACGTTTTTGGCAGAAGGTGGCCACAGGTGCGCTAGTGGTCCGGCGAGGTTCTTGGCCTGGTGGCGAAGGTGTTTGCAGGCGCTCCCTTTGCCGCGGCCGTTCCTCGAAGTTTGTCGCGTTGCGCCATCCATGCCCGTATGGCTTCTACTTTGCGTGCGGTGTCCGCTCGCTTCGGATTCGCTGCTTTTGCCCCTGGTTTGGCTGCGGGTCTGCTTACCGCCCTAGCGGTCGCCCCTCGCGGAGCCGTCCCAGCTGCCGGGAGCGGCCTGCTCGGGAGGTCTGCCGATGTACTCGTAGTGACGCTACCTGCCGCAGTGACGCTACCTGTAGAAGCGCTCGCGTGTACGGCAGCATCTCCCTTGCCTGAGACCGGATGGGCAGGCTCGCCATGCGCTGCACCGGGAATTGACGCGGCGCTGGAAGCGAGACCTGCTTCCCCGTGCGAAGCCGACTGCTGCAACACGATCTGGCGCTCGTAGCGCATATCGACCGAGCTAAGGCGCGGATACTGGCTGTGCCAGTCGGCGATGTGCTCCTCATAGCGGTTGTAGCGGGCGAGGAAGTCCTCGGAGCCGAAGTGCACCAGCACCTCACCCGCCCGGTCGGGAATCAGCGCCTTCACATCCTCCGGGTCGGACAGATCCACCTCGCTCAGCTCTGCGGCAATGGGCTTACCGGCAGAGTCGAGATCATGCACAAAGCTGCTGAAGGTGTGAAGACGAGCGGCGCGCTCATCCGGCGAGTCCGCAGCGTTGACACCGGTGACCACGGGAAAGGAATAGCTCGGGTTCCCGGCCGCGTCGGCGGGCATGCTGAGCAGTACGCCATGGGCGTCCACCATGCCGATGCTGTCGCCCTGGCGCGTGAATGCGACAGGCGTGCGCTCGGCAATATGAACACGCAGCCGGTTCGGAAGAAGGCGCATCACGGTGGCATGCTCCACCCATGGAATCTGCTCGATTGCCTTGCGCCGGTCCTCCAGAGGGACGCTGAAAAGATTGCGCTCAACGTCCCCGCCCAGGATGCTCAACATCTGGGGTCGCGTCACATGCGCATTGCCTTCCAGCTCGATCGCGGATGAGTCGGGGATGCGAAAGTGGATGTCGCTGAGAACATAGCCGTGAAGCATCGCGGCACCGTAGCAAAGGCCGGCCGTGGCCGAAAGTCCGGCCAGCACCGCGAAGATACGCCCGGTGCGGCTTTGCGGGATGAGACCACGGCGAATCCGCCGGCCCCGGCCACGGCTGCCGAGGAAAGCGGCGGTATCCTCATCGTCTTCGAAGTCGCTCGGCATCTCCCGTCTCGCCGGCATGGGACTGCCTGCGGACCTGCGTGGCTCCGTCGGCGGCCGGCTGGCTGCCGCGTGCTCAAGGACCGCAGCCGAGGAGAGCCCCAGGATTTCGTCGTTTCGCATAATGTGGTCAGCCCGGAGATGCAACCCTGATCGTACCCGCTCCATTGCTTCCTGAAGATGGCACGGAAGGTGCAGGGGAATCAGCGCGAGTACGTCGAAGCATCCGTGAGTACGGCGGCGCTTGTCTCCAGAGCGCGCAGCACCATCGGTGCCGCCTGAGACACGCTGCCGGCCCCGAGGGTCAGGATGGCATCGCCCGGTTCTGCGCGCGCGAGGAGCCGTTCTATCGCAGACTCGAAGCTCGGCGCATACGTGGCACGGGTACCCGCCAGGCGCATGGCGTCCACCAAAGCTGGGGAGTGCACGCCCGGTATCGGCTGCTCGCTGGCCGCATAGATGTCCACCACTTCGACGGTGTCTGCCTGCTGGAACGCGCTGGAGAACTCCTCCAGCAAAAGCTGCGTCCGTGAAAACCGATGCGGCTGGAAGAGCACATGGACCCGGCGAAAGCCGCAGTCGCGGGCAGCCGAGAGCGTCGCGCGGATCTCCGTTGGGTGGTGGCCATAGTCGTCTACCACGGTGACGCCGCCACAGGTGCCGCGCGTCAGGCACCGGCGATCCCAGCCCCGGCAGCTGGCAAGGCCCTCGGCAATCAGCGAGGGAGCAATGCCCAGTTCTACCCCGATGGCGACAGCCGCGGTCGCGTTCAGCACGTTGTGGTGACCGGGCACATGCAGACCGAAAGGGCCCAGCAGAAGACCGCGCGCATTCACCTCAAAGACGGCATGGCACTCGTTCGACTTCGGCAGGAGGACAAGGCGGAAGTCGGCATCCTCGCTGGCCCCATACGTAATCAGGCGGCGCGTGACGCGGGGCAGCACGGCCCGCAACAGCGGATCGTCGATGCACGCCGTGGTGGCACCGTAGAACGGCACCTTATTCATGAACTCGACAAAACACCGCTCCACGTCGGCCATGTCCGCATAGCTGTCCATGTGCTCACGATCCAGGTTCGTGATGACCGCAAGAATCGGCGACAGCTTGAGAAAGGAGCGGTCGCTTTCATCGGCCTCCGCCACCAGGTAACGCGAGTTGCCGGTGCGCGCATTGGAGCCGAACAGGTCCACGCGACCGCCCACCACAACCGTCGGATCCAGGCCACCCGCGGCAAGCACAGCGGCAACCATGCTGGTCGTCGTGGTCTTTCCATGCATGCCGGCGATGGCGATGCCATACTTCAGCCGCATGAGCTCCGCGAGCATCTCGGCCCGCTGGATAACAGGCGTCTTCCGGCTGTGTGCCTCCAGCACCTCCGGATTATCCGCAGCGACGGCTGTGCTCGTGACCACAACATCCGCGGGCCGCGCCTGCTCCGCGCGATGGCCTTCAAAGATCGTGGCACCCAGGCTGCTTAGGCGATCCGTCACAGGAGAGCGGCGAAGGTCCGAGCCGGATACAGGAAAGCCCATGCTGAGCAGGATCTCGGCGATACCACTCATGCCGATGCCGCCGATGCCGATGAAGTGAACCCGCTGCGTTGCTGCAAACACGTGCCTGAGACCCTCTTCCCTGCCTATCCAATGTACAGGCACTTATCGGGAAGAATCCCGGGGCGGAGACGAATGGAAGATCCGGGAGATCACAGCAACATTCCGCTGCAATGCGCGTTTCCTCCTCTGTAGCGACGGCCAGGCCACAGGCGGACCGGCAGACGTGGAGGACACAATGAGCGCACATATCCGATCGCAGCGAGGTCTGGCGGCCCTGTTCGCAGCGGGCCTTCTTTTGGCACCGGCAGTATCCAAAGCAGGTGTCTTTATCGGCATCAGCGTGGCACCTCCGGTGCTGCCGGTGTATGTGCAGCCACCCTGCCCCGCGGAGGGCTACATCTGGACCCCCGGTTTCTGGCAGTGGGATCCCGAAGTGGCCGACTACTACTGGATTCCAGGCACATGGGTGCTCGCACCACAGCCCGGCTATCTGTGGACCCCCGGCTATTGGGCGTTCAACGACGGCTTCTACGGCTGGCGCCAGGGCTACTGGGGGCCGCATGTGGGCTTCTACGGTGGCGTCAACTACGGCTTCGGCTACTTCGGATCGGGCTTCGAGGGTGGCCGGTGGGATCACGACCGCTTCTTCTACAACACCGCCTATAGCCGCGTGAACGTTACGAACATCCACAACACCTATATCAACAACGTGACCGTGGTGAACAATCACAACACCTTCAACCGGATCTCTTACAACGGCGGCAACGGTATCCAGGCGCAGCCCGGCAGGACGGAAACCGTGGCCATGCGTGAGCAGCATCTGCAGCCAACGGCCATGCAGCAGACCCACTTCGCTGTGGCACGCCAGGACCGGTCGCAGTTTCAGGCCGCCAACCATGGCGCGCCGCCGGCAGCGGCACTGATGCGGCCCGCGGCCAGTGTCACGGGCTTCCATCAGAACGCGGTGGCGGCTCGTCCCTTCAGCGGCGCAGCATCGGCGGTGGGCAACACCGCTCTGCGGCCTGCGGCACCGGCTCCGGCCATGAACGCCAACCCACGCGGACCCGCAACGCCCGGCAGCTTCGGCAACGCGGTACCACCAAGCCGGGCACTCCCGCCGCAGAATCAGCAGATAAATAACGCTCATGCGCAGCCACTGGCTCCGGTGAACCGGCCAACCCCGATTCAGAACAATCCGGCTGCCCCACAGAACCGGTCCTTTGCCAATGGCGGCGGCTATGGCAACGCCCGTCAGCCAGCACCTGGAGCTGTCCGTCCCGGCTACGCGGGCGGCAGCTATGGGCAGGCTGATCCGGTTATGGCACGGCCTCAGCCGCAGGCACCGCAACCGTCCCGTCCGCAGGGACAGGTACAGCAGGTGCAGCCGGGGGTACGTTCGCAGCCGCAGCCACCTCAGGGCGGCTTCCGGTCACAGCCACAGGGAGGCTTCCGGCCACAGCCGCCTCAACCGGCGTACCGCCCGCAGCCGCAAGTGCAGCCGCAACAGGGAGGCTTCCGGCAGCAGCCGCAACCGGCCCAGCCGAACTTCCGATCACAGCCGCAAAGCGCGCCCGCGATGCGCTCCGCACCGGAGGCTCATGGCGGCGGTGGTGGCGGACGGCAACGTTGATCGACAGATGCAGTCCGAGACAGGGCTTCCCATAATGGCAGGCCCTGTTTCTTCATTTGCAAAAAGCAGGGTCGCAACGATTTGAGACAGCTTGTGTCTAAATAAATGGTGAGCTTTCTCCCCATAGGCTGGGCCTGCGCGGAATGAGGTTCGCCAAAGAAATCGCCGCAGCCCGTCAGAACGAGTAGGGCCGGCGAAGGTGACAGGCATGGATCGACGGACACGAGCACGTTATGCGGCATGGCTGACAGGATTTGCGCTCGCGGCCCTGCCCCTGATCACCCCCGGACTTGCCTTTGCTCAGGAAGAGGTCGTCACACCGGAAGCGCCGCCGGCGATACCCGAATACGATCAGCCGCCTGCTCCCGGTGACGGCTACATCTGGACGCCTGGCTACTGGGCCTGGGACCCGGGCGCGGGCGACTACTACTGGGTAGGTGGCGCGTGGGTCGCGGCTCCCTACCAGGGCGGGCTTTGGCCCCCCCGCTCCTGGGGGCCCGATGATGCGGGGGGGTGCGGCTGGCACGCC
>CAXTSF010000121.1:4802-9809 GCA_964246865.1 uncultured Terriglobus sp. | reverse complement strand
TTTGGAAGGAACATCGAAGGTTTGGGTCGATCCTCCGAGGGTCTCTGCATGAAGCCGCTTCGAATTACCTGCTCCTTGGCTGAAGTCAGCCTAGGCGAGCCGTCGCCCGAAGCGTCCGCGCAACTCCCCTACGATTGGCAGAAGCTGGAACAGCGGAATCGCCAGCACCAGCAGAAGGGCAATATTTCCTACGGCAATACTCACCTGCGCTGTCAGGGATAGCTCCGCAGTGTGCGGCAGGGAGAAGTACGAGATCAGCAGCATCGCTCCGGCCAACGTTCCAAGCCGCAGGAGATAGCGTCTTTCCAGTAGAACGTGCGCGGAAAAAAACTGCCGGTTCAGCAGGATGAGATACAGCAGTTGCGCACACTCCACCGCGAGCCATGCGCCCAGCAGCCCCGGCAAGCCGAACTGCGGGATCAGCAGCAACCAGGCCGCGCCAAGTGCGATGTAACTCGCGAACATGAAGCGGGCCAGGGCGCGATGTGTATTTGTCGAAAACTGGAATTGGAACTTGTGCTCCTTGGTCGACATGACAATAGAAATCGCCGCGCTGATCAGGTAGACATGCGGCACAAACAGGTGCGGCTGCTTCAGCCACACCGTCAGCAGAAACGGACAAAGGTACAGGGCACCCACGTTGGCGATCGGGATCGTCGCAAACACCAGCCGCTCCGAATAGTCATACAGCCGGTGCAGCGACGGCCAGTCCTCGCGCGCAAACAAGGTCGTCACCTCCGGTCCAATCGACTGCGTCAGCGCATTCAGCAGATTGCGTGTCATCGAGAAGATCGTCCGCATCACCGAAAACAACGTGACCACGGCACCACCCGCGGATCTCTGCAGGATCAGCACCGGCAGCTGATACACCAGGAAGTTGCTTGTGAAGATGAGTGCGAAGTATCCCGAAGGCCTGAGAATCGTGCCGGCTACGGACCGGTCCCAGTGCCGCAACGTCGGGAATATCGTCGGCGCGGCCCGCCAAAGATGCAGAAGCATCGCCAGCAGGCATAGGCTCAAAGCGCCAAGCTGCGCCGCGGCAATGGTCGCGAAGCTCGACCGAAACCACGCCGCCACCAGGGCAAAACCGATCAGCAACAGGTTTTTGGCGTTGTTCCAGTACGCCCCCACATGGGCCCGTCCCACCACCATGAATGTTCCTGAGAAGTAGCCGAACAGGATGCTGAGCAGCGCCTGCAGCGCCATGCAGAAGATCGCCTCCCGCACAATAAGTGGGTCGATCCAGGGATCCCCATGCGAGCCGTCCATGCGCAACCATTGCTGGACCGGCAGCAGAAAGATCACCATCGACAGAAACGCCGCGATTCCGGTAACGCCCAGCAGCATTCGCAGCGCGGTGGACTGGTTCACATGGAAGTCCGTCATGTCTCCGCGATGAAAACGGACCGTCAGGTCCTGGTTTACAAAGGTTTGCACACCAAAGTCCAGCGTGCCCAGGTAGGACACGGCTGCGGAGATCGCCAGCCATTCCCCATACCCCGCCTTGCCATACCGCAGAAGAAACAAGGGAACCAGCGCAACCTGTTGCAGCACCGCGATCAGGTGAGAGGAGAAGAGCGCCGACAGGTTCTTCGCGATGCCCCGGACGGCAATCAACGCTCGGCGACCCCGGCATCACTCCTGCAACCGCCACCGACGAAGTGCACCACCTCAATGCGGTCGCCTTCCGCAATGCTTGTCGCCGGCCAGTTCGCCCGAGGCACAATCTCACCATTTTTCTCGAGCGCCACGCGGTCCTCCCGAAACCCGAGCGCGCCGACGAGATCGGTAGCCGAAGCGCCGCTCTCGAGTTCCGCGAACGTCCGCTCAGCGCCGTTGAAGATTACGGTCAGACCAGCCAGCATCGGCCCAGCTTAACAGGACTGACGCCGCGGCGCGATACCACCTTCGTGTCCCGCTCCGCTGTGCCCTCCTTCGCTGTAGCCCGCTCCGCTGTGCCCTGCTCCGCTGTATCCCGCTCCGCTGTACCCTGCTTCGCTGGAGAACCAGCGCATCAATCGCGTGCGCACCGGCACCACCTCCGCGCACTCCTGGAACACCGCCCGGGAGCACTGCATCAGCAGTCGCATCGCTTCGGCATCGCCCGGCAGCCTCTGCTCGTCCCAAAGGCGCATATCGGCCAGGTACTCGATTGCGTGTGCCAGCAGCTGCAGCGCGTGACCCTGCTGATGATTCGGACGGCGTCGCAACGGGCGTATCGTGGGCAAGGATTTCTCGACGTGAACTGCCATTGCTGGCATCGTGCTGATAGGCACGGCTGTGGACATGGCCTGCTCCTGCGGTGAGTGCCGCGTACACAGGAGCTATCGGCCGCAATTTCGTGAGAGATCAGCATGCGCTCTGCAACTTAGGTGGAGTGGACTGCACCTCCACTCGCGGCATCCACGAGTGGCCACAGCAGATCCAGCGGTCCCCTTCCCGCGCCGCGAGGCGTCGCCCGCCGGATCGCCTCCGTTACATAGACCTTTGCGCCCGCTGACGCCTCTTCCATGGATGCTCCCGCTGCCAGGCGGCATGCCAGCGCGCTTGAAAAAGCACATCCCGTACCGTGCGTCGCCCGGGTCACGATGCGTTTCCCCCGCATCCAGGTTCCGCGTCTCCTGTGCAGTAGAAAATCGTCCGCCCGCTCCTCGTCGCCGCCGGTCGCCACGATCGCGCACTGGGGATAGCGCTCCTGCAGCACGGCCGCGGCCTGCTCCACTTCGCCGTCGCTCCCGCACGGTGCTCCTGCCAGCCATGCCAGCTCCCGCCGGTTCGGCGTTGCAACATCCACCAGCGGCAGCAGTTCCTCCTGCAGCACACCCACACCGGCCTTATCCAGCAGCACAGCTCCAGAGCTGGACCGCAACACCGGGTCCAGCACCACGATCGTTCCTCGTGCCCGAATTCGTCGCAGATAGAGCGAAACAGCCCGTGCCTGCGGCTCACCCCCAAGCATGCCGATCTTCACCGCGGCCGGCGGTAGGTCCTCCTCCAGCCGTGCAAGCGTCTCTTCCAGCAGGCCGGCATCCACCGGCTCCACCCGGTACACGCCGCGCGTGGATTGCACCGTCAGCGCCGTAAGGGCGGAGATCCCGAAACACCCGTGCGCCGCAAACACAGCCAGATCGGCCGTCGCACCGGCGCCCGAGGACGGATCGAACCCGGCAATCGTCAGCAGGACCGGTGACGCAGCTCTTCCGGCAGAAACTCCCAACATCTGTCCAGCATAGTGCTCCGTCCGGGTCTGGTCTTTTCAGGCTCCATCCCCGGGCTATGCTGGAAAGGTGAACGCCCGCGCAATGCTGATCGTCGCCCTGGATCTCCCGTCCGCGAGGGAAGCACTCTCCCTGGTGGACACGCTCGGCGACCTCGTCCTCTGGTATAAAGTCGGTCTGCAGCTGTACTTAGCGGCAGGACCTCAGGTGGTGCAGGAGCTTCGAAGCCGTGGCAAGCAGGTCTTCCTGGACCTGAAACTTCACGACATTCCAAATACCGTCGCGGGTGCCGTGCGCGCGCTGAGCGGCAGCGGTGCCGGCCTGCTCACGATCCATGCTTCCGGTGGACCGGCCATGCTCGCTGCTGCGGCAGCCGCCGCATCCCTCGAGGGCGCGCCAAAGCTCCTCGCCGTCACAGTCCTCACCAGCATGGAACGCGAGGATCTCGCAGCGACCGGTATCTCGTCCACCCCGGCCAGCCAGGTCGTCCGGCTCGCCACCCTAGCCGTTCAGTCAGGCATCCCCGGCCTCGTCTGCTCACCGCAGGAGGTCGGGGAACTCCGCCTCACGCTCGGCGCCGGCCCCCTCCTGGTCGTACCCGGAATCCGGGCCGCATCGCAGTCCTCTGACGACCAGCGCCGCACCGCCTCCGCCGCGGACGCAATCCGTGCCGGAGCCTCCATGCTCGTCATCGGACGGCCGATCGTACAAGCCGTCGACCCAAAGGCCGTCGTGCAGTCTGTGCTTGAGGAGATCGAGCAGGCCCTCGGCTGAGTCGGAGCTTAAGCAGAAATCCCGGCTGCTCGCCGGGATCTCGCACGCTCTCTTTACGTTTACGAACTAGAGACGCTCGAAGAAATCGCATGCCGAGCAGGAGATGTAGATGCCACCCGGCGTTCCGCGCTCCCGGTCCTTCACCCGCTTCACAATGCGGGTCGTCTTGCTGCATTTCGGACAGTCCGTGCTCTTGCTGGTGTCCATCGATTTTTTACGATCGGCGGTTTTCGCGATCTTTGCCATGGTGTTCCCTCTCTGCGGCCCCGTGTGCCGGATGAAGTCTCGATTCGCGAATCGGCTCCCGGCACTGCGGCCTGGAGTGGGCGAGATCACGCGTGGAGACGCGGATCTCTATCACGCAACCCCCTTATCGTACATCAGCAGCCCGCCAGAGACGCCCGCGCGATCAGGGCTTCGCCGTCACGGGAGGTTCGGGCTTGCTCTTCGTCTCCTTCTCGTCCGGCAGGTGCACCAGGCTTGGCGAACTCGGATCCGCAGGCGTACTCTCCCCTGCCTGTCGCAAAGAAGGTGGCTTCGCTCCGGTCTGGTCCTCGGCACTCCGCGCACTGTCTCCAAGCGCAATCGTGTGCGTCAGCGACGGGTCGCGGTAGGCCAGCAGCTCATCCTTGTCCCGCACCTCGATCGGCTTGCCGAGCGCGGCGATCTTCAGCAGGATCACCCGGTCGCCACGGAAGCGCACAAAACGGATCGTCTGTGGCGTGTGCCCATAGATCCACTCCTCAAAGACCTCGCCGGAGCTGGCGTTGGACGGCCGCTCCCGCAGCTTGCTCTCCGGCTGGCCCAGCGCTGCCAGCACCATGCGCCGGTTCATTCCTACCAGCACCTCATGTTCGCTTACCGCCTTCTTCAGCGGCTCCGGCAGGGTGTCCGCGTAGGCCTGTTCGGCATTCTTCAGGCCGAAGTCCAGCAGCGGCTCCAGCAGGCTTTTCACCTCGGCCGCGGTCACATCCGGCACGGCGGAGGTCACGTTCTTCGCGTACGCGAGCAGCAG
>CAXTSF010000121.1:544-4792 GCA_964246865.1 uncultured Terriglobus sp. | reverse complement strand
GCGCGTGCCCGTCGCATGCTCACCCACCTGCCCGTTGCCGGCCAGCGGAATACCGTTCACCTCCACATGCCGCAGAAAACGATGTTTCAGGTAAGGGCCGCCATTCACGTCCACAACAATCCGGTCCGGCGCAAAGGTCAGGTCTGTAATCAGGACACGATCGCCCGCATCGGCACACATCCCCTGCTCATACAGCCGCTTCTGCAACTCCTTCGCTTCCACCGTCAGCCGGCCATTGGCATGCAGCGTCAGCCCGGGCGCGCCCAGGGGCAGTGACCGGTGCGCAAAGCCCTGCTCCGCCAGCAGCATCCGCACCAGCTCGCGCTTGCCGTTGGCGTTCAGCGTGCCGCCCGGCAGCTCCACCCGTGTCGGCTTGAAGCCAAGCAGCGGATTGCCGATAGCCGTCTCACGCCCCACCACAAACACGTCGCGCTGCGGCTGCGGTGCCTGGCCCTGACCCCACAGGGCAAGCGTGCCCGCAATGGTCGCCAGGCCGGAAAGATGTCTCAAGCTACGCATACGGATGGGCTACTGCGAAGAATCTAGACCGCGGAATCGCGCTTGGCAAGCGGCGATTCCACTCTTCCTTCATCGATGTCCCGCAGTGGCACCGCGCTGTTCGGGCATCGCACGATTCCGGCGCAAACCCCTGCACAATTCCGGCGCGACTACCGCATGGCTCCGCCCAGCGCCGAAGCCAAGGCGCAGACGGTAGATCCGGCTCTTAGTCCTGTCGCTCCGCCGAGTCCACCGGGCTCACCGGCGCAATCTGCACCAGGCTGGGTGCCGCCTGCGCCGCCGCAGCCTCCATGCGCACATGCTCCGCAGGCGGGGCGACCTCCATCGGATAACCGGCACCCACGATCGGCTCATAGGTGTAGTGCCATGAGTAGTCGCGCGTTACCCTAACCAGAACAACTAAGACCACCAGCAGCACCGGCAGCGCCCAAAGACAGCCCAGCGGCCCAAGCTCACCCCCGCCTAGCCACAGGGGGCCGTCCACTACCCCGCGCACCACGCCACCCGCTGTCTGCCCGCCGGGTAGCGGCAGTCCAAATAGGAGCCCGGCACCCAGCACAACCGCCAGCTGAAATCCGAGTGGGAGCCAGCTCGCCCGCGTCCTCAAAAAACCCACACACAGCAGCAGCGATCCGATTGCCAGCAGAAGCGTACCCAGCGCATGGCCGGGGACGGCATGTGCCGCCCACATGGAGATCATCAGCATCACCACCGCGCTCGAAGCAGCGGCGCCGATCGTCTCCACCAGCGAGCGGAAGACCAGCCCCGTGAGTACCAGCTGCACCCCAAGCACGCTGAAGAGGATCGTGAGCAGGCTTGACTGAGCCGCCTCCCACGCCGGCCTGCCCGTACTCAGAAAGAGCCGCAGGTTGTGCGTCAACACCGCCGGCAGCAGCAGCAACAGCACCATACCCCAACCCAGCAGGAGGCCCAGCGCCGCCTCCCTGCCCGCAGTTGGCCGCCGCACAAAACCAAGGCTGCTCAGCGGACGCATGGCACGCACCCGCACCCGCGCAATCGCATACAAGCCGGAGAGCAGCAGCACGTCCGTCAGCGCAGCCCCGGCCCATTCCGGCGCGCCCGGTGCCCTTCCCATCAGCACCGCCGCCAGCGGCAGCGCAAGCGCCACCCACATGGCGGAGAGCACAAACGTCACGGCCGAACTATTCTCCGAACGCGCACTGGGTGGGGCAGAGGTGGCCATTGGAAATCCTGGTGCATGGCTCAGCCACGCTTTGATCCGTTACACGGTGGTGTAGAACTGGGCGACATTCCGGAACTTGCGATATCTTTCCTCCAGCAACACCTCGACTGGCTGATTCCGCACTGTCGCATATTGCTTCGACAGCGCCTCGGCTACCAGTGCAATCGCGCGTTCCGGGTCTGCCTGCGCGCCACCCTCAGGCTCCGCGATCACGGCATCCACGCATCCCAGCGCAGACACACTCGGTGCCGTGTACTTCAGCGCCTCGGCTGCTTGCTGCCGTTTTGTTGCATCCTTCCACATGATTGACGCGCAGCCCTCGGGCGAGATCACCGAATAGATCGCATTCTCCAGCATCAACACACGGTCCGCCACGGCCAGCGCAAGAGCTCCGCCAGAGCCGCCCTCGCCTGTGATCACCGCAATCGTCGGCACACGCAGCGTAGACATCGCAATCAGGTTCCGCGCAATCGCCTCCCCCTGCCCGCGCTCCTCCGCACCGAGTCCGGGGTTGGCCCCAGCCAGATCCAGCAGCGTAAAGACAGGCCGCCCGAACTTCTCCGCAATTCGCATGGAACGCAACGCCTTTCGATACCCCTCCGGCTCCGGCATGCCGAAGCGGCGCGCCACCTTTTCCTTCGTGGTCCGGCCCTTGCGGTTGCAGATCACCAGGACCTCGGTGCCTTCGAAACGGCCCATGCCGCAGTAGAGTGCAGGATCATCCGCGAACGCCCGGTCCCCGTGAATCTCCGACAGGTCGGTAAAGATCGCTTCGGCAAAGTCCATTGGGTGGAGACGCTGTGGATCGCGTGCGACCTCTGTCTTTCGCCACGCCTCTGGAACAGCTGCGGGCTTCCCTGCTTCCATCTCTGCCATGCAGTCCCGATTCTAGAGCAATTCTTGCAACACCGTGGGATGGGGACAACTCTGGGGAATGCCGGTGCCCTAATCTCCCTGACTGCGTAGAGCAGGACTCATTAGGACAACCGCACCTGTCTTGAAACTTAGAGAAGCTGACTTGGTTTAATCGCCGGAGTATATCGTCGTGTCAACCGGCGGCACATCCATCGCGTCCAGTGCAAAGCAGTGGTGACCGGCAGGATGGGTCCAGTTCTTCGAGGGTGGTCTCTGACGTTCACTCGGCTTGGCGAAGGTCGTACAAAGCTGATATCGGCTCCCCTGCTTCGCCTGGTACTCATAGCCTTCGGGAGCACCGGCATCTGTCGCTGAGCCGCTTGGCAGTTGATCCAGTGTCTGCGGTAGCTGAGAGGCGTGCTGTGTCCAGTAGGCATGGATCTCCGCAGTCCAACGGTAGATCTGTCTTACACGCGCCCGGTCTGCCCGAAGGTCGCGTTGGGCACTTGGTAGCCCAAGCTGAAAAAAGCCGAGTGTCACGACCATTGCAACCGCGATTGCGCTCAACCAGCCCGTCAAGCGGTCCCGGCCGCGCGTCCCTGCGGGTACTTCGCCTCTTTGCAGCCCACCGATGTAGTGGAAGAAGACACCACCGGAGATGAGCAGAACGACGGCAGACTTCGCAAAGAATCGACTGGTTAGTTCCCCACGCAAAAGGTACGTCACCGCGGTAATCAGATCCCCCACAAAGACCGCGGCTGCGATCACCAGCGCCATGTAGGTCAGCCATTTACGTATGGATGAGTCCATTCTTTCCGGCTGTTGCCGCGCCTCCTTCGCGACGGATCGCGAGACAAGCAGAAACACCGGGAAAGAGACCAGCAGCGCGGCCAGCGAAGACGCCATACTCGCACCTGGATTTCCGTGGGTCGAATATCCAAATAGAGGATCCGCAATCCAGCCGTCAATCAGATCGAACACGAGCGAGCCGAAACCGAATGTCCAGCTCGCGAGCGTGCCGAAGGCGAGCAGATACAAGAAAGCCTCGCGTGCACTCGCCCGCGCCCCGGACCGCCGCGGGATCTCCACGCCAAGTGTCGTCCGGTAACGTTCCGCGAGCGCTTCGTAGATCTCGCGCTCCTGCCAGCCATGCGCTCGAAGCATGCCGATCGCGGCGTCCTGAGGAATAGAGGATGCGTGAAAGCGCGCGAGAATATCGGTCAGTTTCGGGTTTGCGGGCACGAACTATTCTTACCGCATCGCACTGAGGCATGCAGCAGAAACTGGTGCTGCAGCGGTTCAATGCAGGAGCGAAGGTAGGGCAGTTCGAACGTAAGTCCCAGTGCTCTCGGCCGATCTGGGCCAGTCAGCCGGTCCTGCGTCATTGGATCACTTTGACGCCGCCCGCGCCGACCAGTTCTTCGACACGATCGATAAAGAGTCTGTCTGCCGAAACATTGAATCCTTGCGGCTCCAGCACTGCGCAGAACTCGCCCGGCTCCTCCAGGTCCAGCAAGAGCTTGCCGGTCCCGGGCATGTCGCGGAAGATGCCCACCAGCTTCTCCAGCAGAGCCGAGTCCGGATGGTGCAGCGGCACCTTGATGCGCAGCGCATCCGGCAGCTTCACCTTCACGTCCTCCAGCGCAACGATCGCCGTCACGGATATCTTC
>CAXTSF010000121.1:0-534 GCA_964246865.1 uncultured Terriglobus sp. | reverse complement strand
CACCAGCACCGGCACATCGATCTTGAGCTTCTCCGCCAGCTTTTCGTAGTCCTTCGGGAATGCGATCAGGTCGATCTTGCCGACCGTGTCCTCGAGGCATGCCGAGGCATACATCTCGCCCGAGCGTTTCGACTTCGCCACCTTTAGCCCGGTAATTACGCCCGCCACCTGGATCTCGTTCTGCGGCTCCCGCTGCCCGCGTGTAAACGTCATCGGCTCCGGCTTCATCTCGCATGCGGTCGAGGTATCTACCACCTTCAGGTTGCGCAGCTTCTCACGGTACTTGTCCATTGGATGGCCCGACACAAAGAAGCCGAGCACCTCTTTCTCGTTCCCAAGCCGTGTGTGCTCGTCCCACTCCGCCGCCTTTGGCAGATCGTCTGCCGGTGCAGGCTGGTTTACCGGCCCGGCGTCAAACAGCCCGAATAGCCCGCTCTGCCCGCTCTCCGCATCGCGCTGCGCCTTCTGCGCCCGCTCCATCGCCGCATCCAGCCCGGCCAGCCCGGACCCGCCGCGCAACGAGCCGAGATCGAC
>CAXTSF010000120.1:0-9826 GCA_964246865.1 uncultured Terriglobus sp. | reverse complement strand
CTGCGCGTGACGTGGGGGCAAACCCTTCGACCTTGTAGCCGTTCGCTTCCGCACCTTCGCGGATGCTGGCAAGCACGGTTGTTTTGCCGGTTCCGGCGAGGCCCTGAACGCCGTGGATGCGGTCTCGGGACGTGAGCACATCGGTGATGACGGCCTGCTGCGCTTCATTTAGGAACTTTCTCGTCGCGGCCTGGGCCGCAGCGTCCTGCTGGCTCATGATGGGCTTCACGGTGTTCTGTCCGCTCATCACATGACGGACGTTCCCACGTTCGTTGGCGATGGTCTCAGGGGTTGTGAAGCTGCGGCCTGTGGCGTGCTTTTCACCTTTGAGTTGCCGGAAGTCCCCCTGACTATGGCGAGCATCGAACTCCGTTTTGACGTGAGCAAGGGTGGTCTCACCCATTCCCCGGCGAAGCGCATCGCGCATCAGGGTTCGCTCGTCTATGACTGCCTCTCGCTCGAAGTTACTGCTTCGGGCATAGGTGACGGCCTCTTTCGCCCTGGTCATCTGCTCGGGTGTCCGGTCCTGTGTCTGGGCTCGCTGGCGAGCCTGAGCCACTACCGTTTCGGGCTGGTTGCCGAACGATGCGGCCATGGTCCGATGGGCTTCTAATACCTGCTCCGGGGAAAGAATCACCTTCTTGTCACGTGTCGCATGGGCGGCGATCTCGGAAGCCTCCGCGCCGCTATAGCCGGTCTTCGCGAGATGGTCTTTGATCTGCTGAGACCGGGGGCTGGAAGCGTCTAGATATTCCTGGGAGTAGCCCTTGATCTCGGGTGCTCCGCTCTTCCCTGCCTCGATCTCATACCCCAGGTCGCGGAGCTTGTACGTGAGCGCGGACTGATACACAGCGGTCGCATAATTCTGGGTGTCGAACATGCCGCGCTCCTGAAGGGCGCGGATTGTGCCATTCTCCCGTTCGGTCATATTCATGATGAAGACGTGTGTATGGAGCTGGGGAGCGGCGTAGCCCTCGACGGGGCGGGCGGTGTCGTGCTCGAACTTGGCCGCAACGAACCTTCCGGTTGTCTCGGCGGGATTGTTGCCGCCTATTCTGGCCTGGGTGTAGCGCTCCAGCTCGGCAACGGCAGCGGTCACAGCTTCGCTGTGTGCCTGCCGTACCCGCTCATCCCCTCCGACCAAAGCTGTGAGAGAAACGGATTTGGGTGCTGAAAATGTGCCATCCCAACCCGCCCGATGCTCTACGGCTTTGGTGATCGTCCCGTCCGCGTTCTTGTACTCCTGAGCGGTCCGGAGCTTCACCATCTGCTCGCCGGTCACAGGGTGTTGGCCATCAGTCAGACGTGTGAACTGCTCTGGACTGACAGCCCCGGAGAGGCCCATCTTAGAAGCAAGCTGACCCTGCCATTCTCCCGCTACTGCGCCGTCTTGTTTGTAGTAGCTCTGAGTGCTGGAAGTGAACTCCCTCTGGTGGTAGGTCTGTGCCTGCTTCGAATTGAGAGCTTTGGAGATGCTGAGCATGGGGGCGGCCCCTTTCTGGTCTAGAGATCGTTGCCGGGGTGAGAAAGCCAGGGCATGGTCTCCGGTCCGAAGGCGGGCACGTTACTCGGCGGCTGCGGCGGGATCACGGTGGGCTTTGGTGTAGGAATTACGGCCGGCTGCGGCACTACAGCCGGGCCTTTTTCCTTCGCGGCTGAATCGGCCTTCTTGTCGGCTGCTGCGGCTCGTGCCGTTGCTTTCTGGGCGGGCGCTGGCTTTGGTGTAGGCGGCGTAGGGGCGAGAGGATTCAGCCACATATCGTCCTCTGGAATGTCGCGGGCGACGAAGGAGGGGGCAATAAGAGGCCTATCCATGTGAGGAAAGCTAAACCGCGTGACGTTGTTCCCCAGCTTGAGAAACGAATGGAGGTCTTCAAGTCCTGCGATCTCGGAACTCATCACCAAGGGCTCAATCTGCCGATCCATGGTGAAGCTCTTCCCTGCCCGCTTGCCGTCAGCAACGGTCTCACGTACGCGCTCGATCTCGATGTCCCCGATCAGCTCGGAGGCCCACTTCGCAGCCTTCGGTTCGGCTGTCTTCAGTACGAATTTAGTTGCGGGCTGGGACAGCATCACCTCTGCGAGATGGCCGTAAATCACCTCTAGCTGGGCCTTGCCCTGGTAGCCGAAGATGATGGGATTGTCGCTCTTGCGGCCCTTGGTCAAGGCGCTATGGAACTGCGGGAGCTTCTGCAATGTCGCTAGCTCGTCAAGTACAAACCATGCCCGTTTCTGCCCTGGCTTGGGCAGGGTCAGCAAGCGAAGAATGAGCAAGTCGATCCAAAGGGAGTGAAGAGGCCGAAGTGCCTCCTGCTCGGCTTCGGTGCCGGTTAGGAAGATCCATCCCTCCCGCTTTTCAGCCCACTTCGTAGCGCTCCACTCTTTATCCCTGGCCTGCTCTTTGCTCGGCAGGAGACGCAGACTGTCGGCTATCAAACCCAAAGAACCGAGTACGCCATTGCGCTGATCGGGAGCGTCTTTGGAAATAATCGACTCGAGTTCCGTCCCTTCCACGCGGCGGTCGATCTCATCCGGGTTCGACATCCACGCGACCAGATCCTGAGTTGAGGGACGGTATTTCATCAAGTGAGCGAAGATCTTCTGCGGCGTCTCCGTGAAAAATTCACCGGGCTTCCCGTCCGCTGGCTGGTAGAGCGAAGCGGCGATGGTGCGGGCCTCTGCCGGGTTTCGCAGCTCGGCGGATGGCGACCAATAATTGGAGCGGGCGTCGAGCGGATTGAGGATGACATCGCCTCGGTCCTCGCGGTAGAAGCGCTGGATGTACTCACCTGCCGGGTCATACACAATGGCCGACTCACCGCGGTCCTCGATCTGTCCAAGCATCTGGATTAGCAGGGTCGTTTTGCCCACGCCGGTGTCTCCCATTACCTGAACGTGCTTGGCTTCAGCTCGCAGCGGGAGACGGATGATGACGCCCTTCTCGTCGGTCCTAATCCCCAGCCCCTCACCCTTCAGAATCTCGTTGAACTGCTTGGGCGTTGACATTACCGGCCCGCGCAGCAGCCGACCGTACTTCATCTTCTTCCCGCGTTTGAAGTCCATGGGCACCGCGAAACATAGAAGAAAGATGACGATACCGGCTGCTTCTCCTAACGCCGGGCCGTAGGCGCTCAGCACATCGTCGCCACCGAATATGGCCACTCGGAACCATCCGTACAGGGCGTCGTCTGCAATCTTGCGCTGTGGTCCGCGAACGAAGTTCGTATAACCCTGGCTCGTTGTTTCAGGTGACAACTGAACGCTCAGCACCTTCCCATTGGGCAGAGTCGTTGAGCCTGGAACGAAGTCCTCCGGTTGTGCTACGCGGGGCGGTCGCTTCCCTCCCTGGAGATAGATCATGCGAAACGAGTTGTGCATCTTGAACTGCGATCCGACCGCGCTTCTAACGTAATCGCCGGTGTACTCGCGGGCCAGGAACGGCTTCATCAAGAACATGCCCAGGAGCAGCGTTATGACGATTGGTACCGCTAGAATCATCGTCCCGATGGTGTAGACCGGCACCTGTGGCGGCCAGATAACTGTCTCTTTACGTCCCCATTGGCTTGCCATTTCTCAACGCTCCTTCGGTTCGGCGGTTGCGTACTGTTCCATCACGTCCGTTGCTGCTTTATGCTTCGTTGTTCGCACACTCGCAAGCACACCGCTAAACTCCTCGGTGGTCATTACCTGGCCACAAGCGAGCGGTTTCAACACGAGATTCAAGAGCATCCGCGTGGCGACAATCTCTGTAAAAAGTGCGTCGGCGCGAGGCGTTCTCGCCTCCCGCAATAGAACCTCTCGCGCCCATTCCGCGAAGAGTTTCCCGTCTAATGCAGCTGCGCCGTCCAACTCTTTCAGCTCGTCGGCTGTAACCCTTGCGCTTGCGAGTTTGGCTCGCACCGGGCGTCCTTTAGGCCGGTCCAGCCGCTCGAAACTGAGGCTTTTTTCGTTGCTGTCAGATCCCATATCACCTCTCTGGAGACCGTTCACATACATTTACGGCGCGTAGACATATGTGAACCGGGTGCTCGTAAGTCTTTGTTGGCTAGCGCGTTCACGTATGTCTACGTTTTGGCCGGAAACTCAACCCTGGAAGGGATGGAGTGTCATCCCTTCTCCATGTGCGAAGCACATTTCTGTTGCTGTTGCTGTTGTCCTTGCGGTTGCTGCTGCTGTTGTTGCTGCTGCTGCTGTTCCGTGACGCAGTGCGTCACTCCATGCGAAGGGTGCCAGCCCTCCGCATGGACGCTCTTCAACTTGCTGCTGCGTGGCTGGCAGGCTTGGGTCCACGGCGGACGCCCGTGGGCACCGTAGACGGCCTCTTGATGCGTAGCTGGGCGGTAACCTTGGGCTCTGAAGCACGGAACTTCTGGAACTCAGAATCCTTGCCGAAGGTGTATTCAAGGGCCTTGTTGACCACCTCATCTGGAAGGCATTTCGCAAAGGCTGCATACTGGTCAACCTGAATTGCGGTTGACTCTTCAAGTGAGCAGGTAGCCGTTACTTTGCGAACTTGCTTGATGTCGAGCAGGGGCATTTTTACTTCCTCCGGGTCTTCTGGTTATGCTGCGTGGCTGGGGGTGATCGGCTCGCTGCTGGGGTCTGCGGCGCGGTAAAGCTCTTCAGTCTCGAAGCTCTGGGTGGCGAAGTCGTAGCCGGTCACGGAGATCAACTCCCGCACCCTTCTCCTGCCACTCGGAAGGCGTTCGCAGTACAGAACGAAGTCGATGGCATCGGCTGTTTCAGCGCGAATAAAGCTGTGGTTGATATTCGGGCGAGCGCTCAGGGCAAGGTTCGATAATCTGCTGAGCGCATCCCATGCTGATTTGGCGTGTAAGGTGGTGAGCGTTCCGCCGTGTCCTGTGTTCATTGCCTGCAACAAATCATTGGCGCACTCGTCGCGTATTTCACCGAAGATGATTCGGTCGGGTCGATGGCGCAGAGCGGCCGCCAGCAATGCACTTGGCAGGATCGCAACCTGACCCGGAATTGCATCCACGGCTTCCCAGCGGAGGGCATTTGGTTGCAGCACGCGAAGCTCGGCAACCTGCTCGATAACAATCAACCTGTCCGACAAAGGAACGTGGTCGAGAATGGCTTTCATCAGCGTGGTTTTGCCGGAACCTGTGCCGCCCGCGATGATGCCGTTCTTCTTCTGCAAAAGGAACTGGACAACCCTATCCCGTGCCTCCTTTGGAAGGCTCCCCTTCGCTATGAGTTCATCGGTCGTGAACCACTGGTTGAATTTACGGATGGTGAGCGAAGGACCGCCGATTGCGGACGGCGCTCCTACCACCGCCACACGGGAGCCATCTGGCATCCGGGTGTTGAGGATAGGGTTCTGGTGCGTGAGGTCCTGGCCCATCATGCGAGCTACGCGTTGGATCGCTGCTTCGAGGCGTTCGCTGCTGTACTCGTCCTGGAGTGGAATGTGCTCGATCACACCGCCCCGGTCGGCATAAACGCCGGTCGTTCCATTCACCATCAAATCGCTGATTGTCGGGTCCAGAATCAACGCCTGAAGGTCTTCGGTAAAGAAGGGCAGAACCTTTTCCCATCCGCTCTCCACGCTCATCGGCGTACCTCCGGGTGGTAGGTGGAACCCTGGCCTACGGTCATATCGACCGCGACACGATTTTCATGGAATTCGGTGATGGTGAGACCGAGCGGGTTGATCGTCTCGTACTGCGGATTGGTCTTCGCCTGTTCGCTCACCTGGGCGGGGTTGAGGTAGTAGGTGAACGAGGCCATCCAATGTTCCGTACGTGGCTTGCTGGAGGTGCCTACCGGGTAGATCAGATCGAATGTTTCAAGGGCTGTTCCCCGCGAAAGGACTGTGTTCTGAATTGCCTCCTGTGTCATGGAGGTAATCGTCACGTTTGTGACCTGAACCTCGCTCTGCTCCATCTGCCCGCTTGTGACCTGGGTGATGAGGTGATTTGCGTTGTCCTGGCTGATGAGCTGAGCGGCGAGCGGCGCGGAAAGAAAGTAGTAGTTCATCGGGTACTTCTTTGCCATCGTTTCCCGATTGATCGTGTGCCGGTAGCCTGTCCAGTCCATCAAGTAGGTGCGGATCTCTCCCTCGCGTGGGCTGTAACTTAGGTCGCTATATTGAATCGCCTGCGCTCTGCCAATCTCATCTATGCGGATATAGCGATTGACCACCGGACGGTGTGACACTGCGACTAGTCCTCCGCACAGCACAAGCGAGATACCTGCAAGCGCGCCGATGGCGAGCTTTGCCATTCTGCGCTCGCTGTACTGAGCTGAATAAACCTGATTTCCAACTTTGTCAGCCTCGAGATGCTGCCGTGCGGTGAGGCTGCTACCGGGAGTTGCGAGGTGTGTGGACATTGGAATTCCTTTCTTCGGTTGCGTGTGTCGCCTCATGAAGGCGGGCGATGGTGGAGACGAAGACGATGAAGACGACAACCCACACGAGAAACCGAAGGGGGCGGGGAGCGCGACGATAAAGCAGGCGGATCGTAAACATGGCTTGCCTTCCTAAGCTGCTGCGACTAGAGCTGCGATCTTCTCTGCCGTCTCTCCGAGCTTCCCGGCTACTCCAGCGCCGCCGCCGAAGATCATCTGCGTGACGCTAGGAATGAGAAACATATTGAGGATGAAGGCGACGAAGATAGTGGTAAACGGAATGAGGTTTGCGAGCCAGTTGGCGATGCTGTAGTCACCCTGGAAGGTCTGTGTCATGAAGCCTGTTAGGAACTGAGACCATACAAAGATGAAGGCCGCAGCCACCGCCCGAATCATCGCGAGAGACAGAAGCACTTCAACGAAGTGAAGGAACTTGCCTCGGAACGTCTCGGTCAAGTACAGCGGAATCATCAGCGGTCCGAAGAGACCGGCAACCGCATAGAAGATGAATGAGCTGCAGTTGATGAGAAAGATGATGCCTGACGCGATCCCGAGTAGACCTTGGACATAGTAGTAGCAAATGGTCTGGAGGGGCGCGAGAATGGTGGGCATCGGCGTGTTGTGGCCTGCATTCGCCAGAAGCGCTGTCATCTGGTTTAACTGTGTCTGGTCGAGGATCTGCGAGATCGCGGCAGCGATGTAGCCGAACATGCGATTGAATCCGAAGCTTGCACCTGGGAGGCTATTGACCCAGTAATGTTCCAGAACGAGGCACAACAGGAATCGAAACAGGAAGGTTCGCAGCTCATCCAGGCTGACCGTCCGATGGCCGCCGATGTGTACGGACCACGGCGACATCCTGACAGCAATGCCAATCAAGATCATCGTTGCTATGAACGTCAGTAGAATCATCCCGAAGTTCGACAGGGCTCCGCCGTTTTGCGTCGTGAGATTCGTCAAGTCCTGGGTAAATTGGGCGAGCCAATCGACTGCTCCGGGGGTGGTGTTCATATGTCACTCTCACGCTTGGAATGTGGAACGTTTCATCTCGGGGCCAAAAGGTCGGGCGCTGAGAGTTCCAGCGCCAAACCGGGTTTCTTCATCGGCTCAGTAGTAGGTTGTCCAAGTGGACGATCCATTCCCGAGATACGTGGGATTCGCCGCCTGCTGGGTGTACTTGTTGCTTGCATCGTTGATCGTCGTGGAGGCGATATTCCGCTTGTCCATATCGGCGACTGCGGCCTGCGCTGCCATGCACGCGTGGAGTTGCCCTTGCGCATGTGCCTCTTCAAACCGCTGCGAATCCGACATGGTGAGTAGATTTAGCTGTTCCACTTCGCTATTGGTCTGGTCAGTGGTGTCGTATATGGAGGTGTTCAACGCCTTGTTCGCCGCGAGGTTTGCGGTGCGGCTAGCTTGGTAGGCACTGACGGCTGAGAGACACTGGCTCGATGCGGCGTCCATTGCCTCAATGTGTGCAAGTGCGGAGAGTCGCTGGCTGTTGCCTACAATTTCGTGGCTCCAGAAATCCGAATCGGTGCCGGAGATCGCGAACTGCATGATCTTCCACACGAGACTAGGGTTCTGCGCATCGCCGTTTACTTGATCCTGCAGGCCAGCGGTTTCCCCATACGAGTTCTGCACGGTGGAATGCAGCAAAGCGTTCTCTGCCGTCGTGAAGATCCCTTTGGAGTTGAAGTACTTCAGGTTGTTGAAGATGGTGTTGTAGGTGGTGACCGACTGCTGATAGATATTCAGCGACGTTTCGGCCATCTTTATGTCCTGAGTGAGCTGCTGAATCAGAGTGAGATTGGCTTGTGAACCGTTCGCAATCTGCTGTGCCTGGGCAACAAGTCCCTTCTCCTCATTTGAGATTTGAACGAGGGCATGAGCTGATTGTGTTGGATCGAAGGTGATGCCGCCGAACTGCGCATGAGCTGGAACCGTCAAGGCACAGACGGCAATCCCGCTTACGAGTGTCAGACCGCTTGGAATGAGGTTCTTCATGGATGGAAACTCCCTAGAGCGTGGGGTTGACGCGATGGTCTGCGTAGGAGGGAATGAGGATGTCTTTGCCGATGTAGACCCGCGCTCGCGTTCCTTCCTTGAGCGTGATGATCGGCAGCCGATTGAGGAAGTGGTTTAGTACCTGTGTGCCCTCCTGGCTGGTTTGCGCGGAGATGCCATTGCGGATCTGACCATCGCTTGTTAGAACGCCTCCGCTATTGCCGATTTGCGCGAGTCCCCCCAGACCCCCGATAGCGGCAGCAGCGGCGAACGCTTGTAGATAGCCGTGGTCTACCTTGGTGGCAAGGCCGGTGGTCCCGATCTGATCGAGGCCAGCGTACTTGTCGATGTCGATGGAGAACCCGTCTGGGCAGACGGCGCGATGGAACACTACTGCGAGCCTGTGTTGCTGCTGACTCCCGACTGCCGTGACAGCGCCGATAAGCCGTGTTCCCTGTGGCAGGAGTAGGTTTTGCCGATCGTGGGAGTAGTAGTCGGTCGTGAGCATGATGAGGACCGGGCCTGCCATGCCGCCGTCGATGTGATTGGTGACGACACCCTCGAGGACAGTGCCCTCGAAAACCCGGTAAAGCTTGCCGCCGTACTCATCGAAGTTGTAGGCCGCCATCACGTTGGTGTCCTTCTTTTCGACTGGCCTTGAACCTTCAGGTTCAGCCGGCGGCTCGCCGCCGCTCACGATCTGATTGGCTACAACGGTGGGCCCAACGGAGGTCGGTATCTGACCTGCTGCTGTCTGGCCCGCCTGTGCTGGTTCGTGCGTCTGGAAGTCGACGGCTACGGTGTCGCTATTGAGGGCGTCTACACGGTGCTTCTCGCGGTCCGCCGCCTTCTGCTTGGCCTGGGCGTGGGCTTCTGACTGGCCGGATGTCTGCTTGGGAGCATTTGCGCTAGCGCCGTAGATCGCTGCGCTTTGGGCCGGGGTCATGGGCGCTGTGCCGTCAGCTTCAGGTGGCGGGATGGGCTGCCCCATGGCCTGCTCCTGCGCCCGCATCCCCTGTTCTTGTGCGTTCATTGCGGCGACGGCCTGTTGGAGCTGGGCGTGCTCGGCATCGCTCTTCTGCATCAACGCCTGTTGCTTTTCGAAATTGCTGACCTGCTGGGTGTCGGCTGTGGCTGGGCGAGCTGACAGAGCGCTCTTGGCAGCTTCCTGCTTGTGGCCGCTACTAGTCACGGCGTTGTAGGCGGCTGAAACCCCAAGCAAGACGACGGCTCCGGTCAACGCGAGAACGATGGGCAGGGTCTTGCCGATAGGCGGCTTTGTGGAAGGTGGTACGGGGACGGTTTCCATTAGTTGTTCTCCTGGCGGTGAAACTCGACCTTGGCCTTGCCGATGGCGACGTAGCCGTTCTGCAGGAGCTTAGGGACGGTGTAAAGGCCGTTCTCGAACTGGAAGTTGATGAGCGAGCCCTTCTTGTCCTTCAGCTCG
>CAXTSF010000119.1:0-9862 GCA_964246865.1 uncultured Terriglobus sp. | reverse complement strand
GCGCTCTGCGCCCGCCCGTCCGCGGATATGGCGAGCAGCAAAAGGAAGACGGCAGTGGATTGGAGGAGGAGCATTCTGGAGGCGGTTCGCGGTCGCATGTTACTTGAACAGGATATTAACCCGTGTTGGTCGCACTAGAGTCACCATTTTATGTTGTGACTTTTGGGTCGGGTGAGTTATATCTAAAGACCGCGGAGGGCAAAGAACCTCCAGCGAAGGTTGAGGGACTTCCATGAAAGATCCATTGACCTGCCGTGATGTACAAACGAACTCTTGCTTCTCTTCTGCCCGGCGGTTGTTGCCATGATGGGATATCGACACAGTGACTCACAGGCGAGCGCGCGCACAGCAGCGGCTGCATATGGGGTGCACAGGTGCTAAGCACAACCGGTTCAGGAAGCGAGCAAAGCATGCCATCAACGGAGTATCGAATGTGGACTCGCAATCGCGAGCGTCATTCGCGCCCTTACATGGATTTACCACTGTTCCAACAGGCGCTGCCCCGCTTCGCAATGGCGTTCCAGCCCATCGTCAATGTCATCTCGGGAGAGGTGTTTGCCTATGAGGCCCTGGTTCGATCGCCGAAAGGCGAGTCTGCCAACACCGTCCTGGCAAAGGTGGCCCGTAAGCACTACAACATGTTTGATATGGCTTGCCGCACCTGTGCACTGCAGAGCTCAATCCGGGAAGGAGTCCTGCACAAGAATGTGGCGCTGTCGGTGAACATCAATCCGAACGCAGGCTCCGCTGAGAAGACGAGCCTGAAACGGACGTGCGAGGAGGCGGAGTCTCTCGGGCTTCCTTTGAACCGGCTGATATTCGAGTTTATTGAGAACGAGGAGATCTCCAGCTTCACAGGGCTTCAAGCGTTGATGGACGAGTACCGGAGCAGGGGCGTTCGGATCGCGATCGACGATTTCGGCGCAGGCTATTCGGGCTTGAAGCTGCTGTCAAAGCTGCAGCCGGACATCATCAAAATCGATCTGGAGCTTGTGGGTAAGGTGGATGTGAACCGAACAACGGAGATCATCATCAAGGCCATCGTGCAAGCCTGCTTCGAGCTGAACATTCAGATTGTCGCCGAGGGCGTAGAACGTTATGAGACGGCCATGCGGCTGAGAGACATGGGCATCGCTTTGCAGCAGGGTACTACTTTGCTCATCCCATCTTAGAAAGCTTGCCGCCGCTGGACGTGTTTCTGCCTGAAATTGCAATCGGCAGCCTGCGTGTGCAGGCGTAGCAGATCCTGCCTGCCTGGAGCAGGTTCTCTGGAAGTGGACTCCGTTCAGGCGAAGAGAAACTCCTTGGTGCGCAGCTCGCGAATAGAGTCTCGGATTTTGGCGGCCTTCTCGAACTCGAACTCCTTCGCCGCCTGACGCATGTCTGTCTCAAGCTTGGCGATATGCTTGTCGAGTTCGGCCTGCGACTGAAAGTCGAGAGCGGTATCGTCGATCCTCGGATCGGAGTAGTCCGCCTCGACGATGCCGACGAGACCCTCACCGATGGGACTCACGACGGACTCGGGCGTAATTCCGTGTTCCTCGTTGTAAGCCCGCTGGATCTCGCGACGGCGATTTGTTTCGTCCAGGGCACGCTTCATGGAATCGGTCATCACGTCCGCATACAGGATTGCCCGGCCGCTGAGATGCCGGGCAGCGCGGCCGATCGTCTGGATGAGTGAGCCCTGCGAGCGGAGGAAGCCCTCCTTATCCGCATCCAGAATGGCAACTAAAGAGACCTCGGGCAGATCGAGGCCTTCACGAAGCAGATTGATTCCGATAAGCACATCGTATGTGCCTTTACGGAGGTCACGCAGGAGCTTGACACGCTCCAGGGTCTCTATCTCAGAGTGCATATAGCGGCAACGGACACCGACTTCAGTGTAGTAACTGGATAGATCCTCCGCCATGCGCTTGGTGAGTGTGGTGACAAGAACCCGTTGATTGAGATTGACCCGGTCGCGTATCTCCGCAAGCAGATCGTCGATCTGGCCACGAACGGGCCGGATTTCGACGGGCGGGTCAATGAGGCCTGTGGGCCGGATGATCTGTTCCACCACAACGCCTGCAGACTTGGTGAGTTCGTAGGGTCCGGGTGTCGCCGAGACATAGATGATCTGGCCCGTCCGCGTCTCGAATTCATCAAACTTGAGAGGGCGGTTATCCATCGCGGATGGCAGCCGGAAGCCGTAGTCGACGAGATTGCCTTTCCGTGAACGATCGCCATGCCACATGCCGTGCAGCTGCGGAACGGTGACGTGCGACTCATCGATGAAGATCATGAAATCGCGAGGGAAATAGTCGAAGAGGGTTGGCGGAGGCTCGCCAGGGAGACGCTGCGAGAAGTGCCGCGAGTAGTTTTCAATGCCGTGGCAATAGCCGACAGACTTAATCATCTCGAGATCGAAGCGAGTGCGCTGGTGGATCCGCTGTGCTTCGACCATGCGTCCCTCCTTCTCCAGCTGAGCCTCCCACTCTCCCAGTTCGTGCAGGATGCTCTCCGTCGCAGACTTCTTTCGTTCGGGCTGGACGACGTAGTGCGACTTTGGATAGATGGGAAGCCGTGCGTACTTCTGCTTCACCGTGCCAAAGAGTGGATCAATCTGCGCGAGCGAGTCGATCTCGTCCCCGAAGAGCTCGATGCGATAAGCGTTTTCATCGTAGGTCGGATAGACCTCGATGACATCTCCGCGTACGCGGAAGGTGCCCCGGCGGAAGTCAGCGTCGTTGCGCTCGTACAGAATTTCGACCAAGCGACGGGTAAGGTCCTCGCGCCGGATCTTCTGGCCCTTCTCAAGAAGAAGGAGCATGCCGTAGTAAGCCTCGGGCGAGCCCAGGCCGTAGATGCAGGACACCGAGGAGACGATGATGCAGTCGCGTCTTTCGAAGAGGGATCGAGTGGCGGAGAGGCGAAGCTTATCAAGCTCCTCGTTGATGGTCGCCTCTTTTTCAATGTAGAGATCGCCCGATGGTATGTAGGCCTCCGGCTGGTAGTAGTCGTAGTACGAGACGAAGTACTCGACCGCATTCGCAGGGAAGAAGCCTTTGAACTCGTGATAGAGCTGCGCGGCGAGCGTTTTATTGTGCGCCAGCACCAGGGCCGGTCGGTTCATGCCCTCGATGACCTTGGCCATCGTGAAAGTCTTGCCGGAGCCAGTGACGCCGAGCAGCACCTGATGCTTCTCTCCGTCACGCAGACCGGCGGTGAGCTCGGCAATCGCACGCGGCTGATCCCCCTGGGGCTTGTAGTCCGTGCTGAGCTGGAAGTCCATCTTCTCAGAATATCCTGGCGGGTTTAGCGCGTTGTGGTCCGAGTGAGCGTCCGTCTCCGGATGTAAACCTGGTGTTGGGCGGGCTTGCTTTGTGATTACGGCTACATTGCCGCAACCGGGGATCGCAGGACCGAGGCGATCGCAGAGACCCAGTCCTCAGGCCCGTCGACAACGACGTCAGGCCGAGCCTCGGCCAGTGAATCAGGGGCAAAGCCATAACGGCAGCCGACAACACAGGTGCCTGCGGCGCGTGCGGTGCGCACATCCACGTCCGAGTCTCCGATGAGCACGGTGTGCGCGAGGTCCACAGCACCGGCACTGGCGATGAGACCCAACAGGCCTGTTGGGTCGGGCTTCTTGGACGGATAGGTGTCTCCACCGACGATCTCTGAGAAGAAGCGGGTCAGACCCAGGCCGTTGCAGATGATGCGGGACGGGTTGACCGGCTTATTGGTGAGCACGGCCATGCGCGCACCAGGCCACCGGAGCCGGATCTTTGTGAGTGCATCCACTACGCCTTCATACACATAGGTGTGGTCAAGATTGTGACGCCGGTAGAAGTTCAAAAAGAAGGGCATGGCTTCCTGCAGTGTTTCCGTGGTGCAGGTGCCAGCAGCCTGGAGGGAGCGCTGCACGAGAGCGGATGCACCGTCACCGATGTATGTGGCTATCTGCTCGGGCGGCAGAGGCTGGCGCGAAAGGTATGTCAGCGTGGCATTGACGGAGTTTGCCAGGTCTGTTCTGGAGTCGATCAGGGTACCGTCCAGGTCGAAGGCAAAGAGATGAGTCGCTGGCCCAGCGGCGAGTGCGTCAGGCATATTTGCGAAGCATGCCGAGCACCTTGCCTTGGATAGCCACCCGTTCCGCCGGAGCATAGATGGGTGCCATCTGGGCGTTGGATGGCTGCAGGCGGATCAGTGCTCCTTCCCGGTAGAAGCGCTTCAGGGTGGCATCGGTACCGTCCACGAGCGCGACAATGATCTCACCCTCACGAGCGGTGCTTGTCCGTTCGACGAGCACATAATCTCCATCGACGATGTGCTCATCACGCATCGAGTCGCCGCGAACCTCGAGCGCAAACACCTCGCGGCTGCCGATAATCTCGGAGAGCGAGATGCTTTCCGCAGACTCAATGGCTTCGACGGGTTTGCCGGCAGCAATTCTGCCCAGCAGTGGTAGCCGGTCACTCTGACGCTTGGGAGGCCTGGACGAGAGCACATCGATCGACCGGCTGCGGTTATGTGTTCGTTGGAGCAGGCCCTTGTTGTGAAGATTGGTGATGTGTTTGTGAACGGTGGCCAGCGAGTTCAGGCCAAGACCCGCGGCGATCTCTTCATAGGACGGTGAATACCCCTTGCGCTGGGTGAAGCCGGAGAGGAAATCGAGCACATCCTTTTGCCGTCGCGTGATCGCCATGTCGCGATTGTAGCGAATAAAAGGCGAACTGCAAGCTTCTTTTTTCGTGGCGAATCTTCGTTTGCCCGTGGCTGAGGGTTGTCTGCGGCTCTCGTTCCATTTTGAAACGACTCGCCGGTGCGGGTTACAGCAAACTTTCGTGCACAAGGCCCTCTCAGAGGATTCTTATCTGGAGCCGCGGGCCTGCAATCAGCAGGCGAGGGCAATGGGGAATGCAAGATGCGAGTTCTGGTCGTAGAAGACGATGTGGCGCTGCAACGTTTGCTGAGCAGAAGCTTCACCATGCGCGGGCATGAGGTGACAAGCGCAATGGATGGCGAAGCCGCGTCCGAGCATCTCGTCACAGCAACATACGATCTGGTGCTGCTGGATCTCAGTCTGCCAAAGAGGGATGGCATGGAGGTGCTGCGCATCATGCGGCAGCGGGACGAGCGGACGCCAGTGCTGGTGGTGTCCGGGCGTGAGGGTATGGAGGAGCGCCTGCAATGCTTTGCGCTGGGTGCAGACGATTTCCTGTCGAAGCCCTTCTCCTTGCAGGAGCTGCTGGCTCGCGCAAATGCGCTGCACCGCCGTAATGCGGCGAAAGCGAGCAGCCTTCTGGTGAGCGGGAATCTGGTGCTCAACCGGCTGAGCCGCTCGGCACGCATCGAGAATCGCAGTGTGGAGCTGACAGGCAAGGAGTTCTGCCTGCTTGAGTACCTGATGCAGCAAGGCGGGCGGTGTGTCAGCCGGCAGGAGCTGCTCGACGAGGTTTGGAAGACGAACGGCAGTATGGGCACGAATGTCGTGGATGTGTATATCAACTACTTGCGTCGAAAGCTGAAGGGCCTGGAAACGCCGGGAGCGGTTGAGTCGATCGAAACCGTGCGTGGAAAGGGCTACCGGATCTCAGCACAAGCCGCCCAGTCGCCCGTGGAGGATGCCGTACTTCCGGCCTTGTCAAGCAATGAGGCGGTAGCGGCATGAGGGAATACGACGAAGCGGTCATGGCGGATTGGATCGCCCTCCGGCAGGCTCTACATGTGCTCTCTCAGCCGCTCTCGTCCTTGGTGCTCCTGCTGGAACTGGCGGGTGAGGACGATTCAGAACCAATCGGCATACACACACTCCAAGAGGCACGAGAGCAGTGCGCACGGACACTGCAGGCCTTTGATCAACTGCGAGCGCTGGTGCGTGCCGCACAACCGGCTTAGAAAGGATCTCCCATGCATACAAGAACAGTTCTGCCTTCAGTACCTGGAGCGGTGAAGCCGCGCAGTGTTCTCCTGATCAGCCCGGATGGCGATCTGCGACAGCGCGTCGCCGAGCAGCTCCTTTCGATTCGCTGGACGGCCATGCTCGCGAGGGGTGGAGCAGAAGCATGGGCGCACCTGGATCAGACGCGCCCTGAGGCGATCCTGCTGGATCGCTGGCTGCCGGATCTGGACGCAGATGAGCTCAGCCAGGAGCTCGTGTCCATGTTCCCGGATGTTGACATCCTTGCATTCGACGGCACACCGTTGAGCAGCAGCGGTCGCAGAGGAGCACGCCGGCATGAGCTGATGCACGTGCTTCGCGAGGCGGAGCCGGCCACGTCTCCGGACGGTGCGGCCTGGAACTCGGCACCGGTGGCTGTGCCGGCAGCGGTTGAGATCGTCATGGCGCACGTAAAACGACACACCATCGGTGTGGCAACGACGATGGCGGGCGAGAACAGAACGGAGCCACAGGTGAAGCAGCATCTGCCGGAGCTCGTGGGCAATGCCGCAGCGATGCGCGAGCTTGCGGAGGAGGTCCGCCTGGCAGCGCCCTTTCAGGTAAGTGTCCTGATCGAGGGCGAGACCGGCACGGGCAAAGAAGTCGTTGCGAAAGCTCTGCATCGTCTGAGCGACCGCTCCAGCAAGCCGTTTGCAGTACTCAACTGTGCGGCAATTCCGGAGCACCTGCTGGAAGCGGAGCTCTTCGGGCATACTCGAGGCGCCTTCACCGGTGCTGTCAATTCGCGTGTGGGCCGTATTGAGGCCGCGCATGGAGGCACGCTGTTCCTGGATGAAATCGGCGAGATGCCGCTTGCGCTGCAGGCAAAATTATTGCGCTTTCTCGAATGCGGGGAGCTGCAGAAGATCGGCGATAACGAGACTGTGCGCGTAGACGTCCGCATCGTGGCAGCAACGCACCAGCCGCTCGAGCAACGGTCGGAAGAGGGCAGCTTTCGGCTGGATCTGTACCATCGGCTGGCTGTGTTTCCCATTCACATTCCGGCCCTGCGTGAGCGCATGGAGGATCTACCGATGCTGGTGGCTCATCTTCTGCGCAGGCTTGGTGAGAAGATGCCGGCACGCACGATCTCCGATGCTGCATTGCAAGTGCTGGCAGAGCATCACTGGCCCGGCAATGTACGCGAGCTGGGACATGTGCTGGAGCGGGCTGCGATCCTCACAGGAGAACGGCCGGTGCTTCTGCCGCAGGATATTCGTATTCGCCGACGTCCGCGGGCAAGTTAGGTCGCAGTCTTAGAAAGCTCTCGGAGAGGCTGTCCAGAAACCGGTCATCGTCGTGCAAGAGCAGTAGCAGAATCGAACGGTACATCAGGAGTCGAGCATGATTGATTCACCTATCGGCGATGCGCTGGCGCGCTACCTTGATCTTTCCAGCCAGCAGATGCGGGCGACCGCAACCAACATGGCCAATATCGACACCCCTGGCTACCGGACAGAAGGTTTTGATTTCGAGAAGGAGTTTGCGGGAGCTCTGGGAGGCACGGGCACGGACGAGCATACGGTCTCGATGGGCGAGGTGGAAGGTCTGATCTCGCGTCCTGATGGCAACAACGTGTCGATCGACCGGGAATCGATGCAAATGGCAAAGACACAACTGCAGTTTCGTACCTGTGCGGACCTTCTCAAGCATGAGTATGCGAGCATGCTGGACGCGATCAAGTCGAATTAGGAGTGACGCATGAACCTCTTTGGAATGATGGACCTGAGTAGCTCCGCTCTGCATGCCCAGCGCATTCGCGCGGAAGTTGTCGCGGCAAACATGGCGAATGCGGAGACCACCAGAACGGAGGACGGAACTCCCTACCGGCGGCAGAGCATTGTCTTCCAGGCCGCGGGGAGCACGCCGTTCTCTCATCTCATGCGCTTTGGGTCACAGGATGTGGTGCCCCAAGGAGGTGTCGAAGTCGCCGACGTGGTGCAGAGCAGTGCGCCGGCAGTGCAGCGGTATGATCCCTCGCACCCGGACGCGGACAGCTCCGGCTTTGTGTCCTACCCAGACATCAATCCCGTGACGGAGATGGTGGACCTGGTGGGTGCAAGCCGCAGCTATGGACTGAACGCGAGTGCGGTGCAGGCGGAAAAAGGCATGCTCATGGCATCGCTTGAGCTTTTGAAGTGAAGGACAGGGCATGAACCCAATTGAGAGAAACTACTCCGTACCGTCCACTCTCCCGTCCGTGCTGCCCGGGGTGCCCAGTTCGGCTTCGGCCGCTCCGTCCGGCTTCGGCGGTCTGTTTCACTCGGCGGCACAACAGATTCAGGCGCTCGATGGCAAGGCACAGGCATCGGTGCTGGGGGTGCTGAACGGGTCAGGCACCGAGGTGCACGAAGCCGTGATTGCCACGCAGCGTGCTGATTTGGCCCTCCAGCTTGCGCTTCAGGTGCGCAATAAAGCGGTTGCGGCTTATCAGCAGATGATGCAGATGCAGTTCTAAACAGACAGGAATGAGCACACCTTTCGCTATGCCGGACAACACTGTACAGCGGCTTCAACTCGGGGCTACGCGACTTCGCGAACGATGGCAGCAGCTGAGCCCCGCTTACCGGCGAGCCCTGCTCACCGGAGTTCTTGCCTTGATCGTTGCCGCCGCCGGCATCATCTGGTGGACGGGGCGTACCGATTGGCGCGTGCTGATGCGGGGCCTGGAGGGAAGGGACGCGGCACAGGCAACACAGGAGCTGGCTGCCGCAGGTGTCGCATATCAGACCACGCCAGATGGCATGGCGATCCAGGTACCCGCAGAGCAGCTCGACAAAGCCAGGATGGCCATTGCCAGCAAAGGAATGCCGCAGTCAGGCCGGTTTGGATTTGAGCTGTTCGATAAGCCGAACTGGATCGGATCGGAGTTTGACGAGAAGGTGAACTATCAACGTGCCCTGGAAGGTGAACTCGAGCACACGATTGGAACACTCGAGGCGGTACGCTCCGCGCGTGTTCATATCGTGCTGCCGAAGCAGGGAGCGTTCTCATCAGAAGATACGCCGGCAAAGGCAAGCGTCGTGCTGAAGCTGCGGCGTTCCGACCTGCCGCGCGAGCAGGCGGCATCGGTACGGAGTCTGCTTGCGGGTGCCGTGGAGGGATTGCGTGTGGATGCAGTGACGCTGGTCGATGCCGATGGCCGCTCAGACCTGGATCAGCCTGGAGGGCACGCGAAAGAGCGGGATCAGGAGGTCGCCCTGGAACAGAAGCTCATCGCCATGCTGGAACCCCTGGCCGGGCCGGGAAATGTGCGAGCCACGGTGGACATGAGCTATGTCGAGGGTTCGGAGGAACACACGGACGAGGTGTACGACCCAGCAGGAGTCGTCGCGGTAAACACGACACGCTCCGAAAACAGCGCACAGTCAAGCCGGACTGGCGGGATCCCCGGTGCAAGCAGCAACACGCCAGCCGCGGCACCTGTGCTGGCGCAAACCCAAGGCCCTGCAGCAACGGCGGGAACGACCACATCCACCGGGAACGGGCAGGTACAGACCAGCCGGGATGAGAGTAATTCGTACGCGGTAACACGGCATTTGATCCACACGCAGATGGGTCCGGGGCGGATCCGCCGGATGAGCGCGGCAGTGCTGGTCAATGACCGCCTGGTAACAGACACGGCCGGTAAACAGCCGCATAGCTCCTGGAAGCCTCGATCCGCGGACGAGATGCGCAGATTGCAACAGTTGGCCGAAGCTGCCCTGGGATACGAGCAAAGCCGCGGCGATCAGGTAGTGCTGCAGAACATTGCCTTCACGAGCAACGCCGAAGGACAAGCCCAACCAGCCCTGGACCGCTTCGCGACGGCGGCAAAGGACCTGCTGCGCACACAACCATCGTTGCTGCGCACTCTGGCTATGGGCCTTGTGGTCCTGATTCTCGGTGCCGTAATCCTAAGACCCTTGTCGAAGCAGACGGCTGCGCTGCTGGCTGCGC
>CAXTSF010000118.1:0-10247 GCA_964246865.1 uncultured Terriglobus sp. | reverse complement strand
AGCCACGGATGCGGATAGGAGGAGAGGCCGGGCTTCTCACGGAGCTCGTGACGGAAGTTGATGAGGTGATCTTCGGTGAGGCGGCCTTCGAGGAAGGCGCGACCGTAGACACCGGGGGAGGCGTGACCCTGGAAATAGATGAAGTCGCCGGGCTGGTTCGAGCCGTCGCCGGCCTTGTACTCGGCGCGGAAGAAGTGATTGAAGCCCACCTCAAGCAGGGTAGCCAACGAGGAGTAGGTGGAGATGTGGCCGCCGATGCCGGCGTCCTTCTTATTCTGGCCGTGCACCATGGCGAGCGCGTTCCAGCGAATGAGCGACTCAACCCGCTTCTCGAGATCGCGGTCACCCGGGTAGGGAACCTCGTCGTGCTTGGGAATGGTGTTGCGATAGGGCGTGGCGAGTTCGTTTTCGGCCTGCACGCCGGCCTCGCGGGCGCGCTGGCGCAGGGCAGCCATCAGGTCGGCACCCTGCTGCGGTCCCTCGGCAACGATCATCTCGTCGAAGGCTTCGATCCACTCGGCGATCTCCTGCTGGCGGTCCGGATGGTTGGCGGAGAGGGCGGCGGGAGCGGGAGCGTTGGTTGCCATGGTGAGATCCTGAGTCGCGGTCAAAGTGCCCTAAGTTTGAAGGCGGCCCGCGCCGTTCCGATTATAAGTGTGCGACCGTAACGCAGTCAGCGCTGCGCCGTGCAGGCAATCTTCCGCTGCTGTTGCTTGCGGTTCTGAACCTGCCTGAGCTTTTTGACATCGAGCCTATCCTGCTCGCGATTGACAGATTCTTTATTACGGATGAGGTCTTCGAGAGAGATCACGTAGGTCGGGACCAGGTCATCGATAACGGCTTCGACACGCCGCTCCCAGGCCTCCTCAAACGTGACTGCCTGGATGCTTTGCATCACAGCCACCCGTTTTGGTGGCAGACCTATCTGCAGAACCGATGTGGGATCTAGAAAATCGTCAGGGGTTCAGTTTACGGGATCAGGTGGAGTAATCGGCGTTGATCCGGACATACTCCTCCGTGAGATCGCAGGTGAGGAAACGGCAGGCGCCGTTGCCGCCGCCGAAATCCATGTGAATGGTGTACTCGCGTTCCGCCATGCGCCGATGTACGGCGGGCTTGTCGAAGTCAGGGGCAGGGGTGCCGTGGCGGAAGACCGGCAGACCGCCGATGTCGATCGTGACCAGAGCGGGGTCAAAGGGAACGCCGGCATAACCGGCTGCGGCGAGGATGCGGCCCCAGTTAGGGTCGGCGCTGGACCAGGCGGTCTTGCAAAGAGGAGAGTTGGCGATGGTCTTCGCGAGGCGTTTCGCCTCTGCGGCTGAAGGTGCTCCGGTGATCTCCAGGGTGACGACATGAGTGACGCCCTCGCCGTCGTCCACGATGCTGTGGGCCAGGCGATCGCACACGGTGTGCAGGGCGGCCCGCCAGGAGGCCTGAAAGGTTGTGGATGCGCTTGACCAGCGTATGCCGCTTGCGCCGCTGTTGAGGAGGAGGACGGTGTCGTTGGTGGAGGTGTCGCCGTCGACTGAGATGCTGTTGAAGGAGTCTTCGACGGCAGGGGCCAGGAGTTCGCGGGCATCGGTGGCGGTGATGGCGAGATCGGTGAACAGGTAGACAAGCATGGTTGCGTGCGACGGCCCGGGCGACAGCTGCACCTGAGGGCCGATCATGCCGGCACCTTTGCAGCAACCGAAGATGCGGGCTTCGTGGCCGTACTCGTCGCGCACCGTGGCGTGTGCGAGTTTCACGCGGGTATCTGTGGTGAGGATGGCGTGCCCGAACTGCTCGGCATGGCTGGCGGAGGTGCCGAGAGCGTCGACCGCCGCTGGAAGAGCGGAGACGAGTTTGTCTATCGGCAGCGGCACACCGATGATCCCGGTGGAGGAGGGCAGGACCTGATCGGGATCGCAGCGAAGGAGCTGCGCGAGGACGGCACAGCTTTGCTCGGCGGCGGCGAGGCCCGGGGCGCCCGGGGCGCAGTTGGCGGTGCCAGCATTAATGACAAGACCGCTGACTAGGCCGCCGGAGCTGTGCAGATGACGGCGGCCGACGAGAATGGGAGCCGCAGCAACCTGATTGGTCGTGAACATGGCCGCCGCTGTGGCACCTTCAGGAGCGGTGGCGACCGCGAGGTCGAGGCGTCCGCTTGCCTTAATGCCGGCTTTGACTGCACTCCACTGGAAGCCGCGCGGCACAATGGTCTCGGTCACAGAAGCTCCTTTGCGGATGTTGTGTTGCACGATGGATGGCTGCAGGTTGTGTGCGTGAGGGCTAGTCGCGGATGCTGCGGAGGGCGGCGTAGACGCGACGGTAGTGCCGGTAGGCATCGTTCATGACGGCTGCATCGACCGGTGCGATGGTTTCGCGCACACGCAGCGTATGCGCGCAGGCTTCATCGACCGTCTGCCAGATGCCGGAGGCCACGCCGGCCAGCAGTGCCGCACCAAAGGCAGCACCCTCCTCCGCGTGCAGCAGGCTGACGGGCCGGCCAAAGACGTCGGCCTGGATCTGCCGCCAGAGCGGGCCGCGTGCGCCGCCGCCACCCAGACGGATTTCGTGGACGGGAATGCCGAGCTCGTCGAAGAGGGTGAGTGTATCGCGGAGGGAGAAGGCGACGCCCTCAAGGACGGCCCGGATGAAGTGCGGGCGGCGATGCGAGGCGGTGATGCCGAGGAAGGCGGCGCGGGCTTCCGTGTCGAGGTGTGGTGTGCGTTCGCCGAAGAGGTACGGTGCCCAGAGGAGGCCACCGGAGGCCGGCGGAGCCTCAGCCGCGGAGGCGAGCAGGCTCTCATAGCTGTCGTCCGGAGCGAAGACGTCGCGGAAAAAGCGGAGGCTGAGGCCAGCGCCATTGGTGACGCCCATCGTGTGCCAGCGGCCCGGGACGGCGTGACAGAAGGTGTGCAGCCTGCCGCCAGGATCAAAGACGGGGCCTTCGGTGGCGGCAAAGACGACGCCGCTGGTGCCGATGGTGGAGGAGACGTTGCCGCTGGCGACCACGCCCATGCCGACTGCGCCGGCACCCTGGTCACCTGCGCCAGCGGCGATTGCCGTGCCGGCGGAGAGTCCGGTGGCGGCGGCACCCTCACTACTCACTCGGGCACAGATCGTGGTGCTCTCGTGGAGAGTTGGCAGCCATGCTGTGGGAATGCCCGCGGCCTCTGCCACATCGCTGCTCCAGCGCCGGTGAACGACGTCCAGAAGAAGGGTCCCCGAAGCCTCCTGCACGTCCATGGCGAACTCACCGGAGAGGCGGTAGCGGATGTAGTCCTTGGGGCAGAGGATATGGCGGATGCGGGCGAAGATGGCGGGCTCATGCCGCTGCACCCAGAGAAGCTTGGTAAGGGTGAAGTTCGGTAGAGCGGGGTTGGCCACGAGCTCGATCAGGCGTGAGCGGCCGATGCGTTCGTGCAGGGAGTCGCACTCCGGCTGGGTTCGCTGGTCGCACCAGATGAGGGCGGGGCGCAGAACCGCGCCGCGTTCATCGAGCATGACCGCACCGTGCATTTGACCAGTAAGGCCGATGGAGCGAATGTCCTCTGGTGTGGCTCCCGAGGCGGCGAGGGCAGCGGGTATGGCGATGCGGGCAGCGCGCCACCAATCGTCGGGGTCCTGTTCCGCCCACCCGGGCAGCGCAGAGTGGATAGGGGCGTGATCCGCGGCGTGCGAGCCGAGGACGCGGCCGTCTTCCGTCATGACGATGGCGCGTGTGCCGCCGGTGCCTACATCGATGCCAAGTATCAAGCGGGTCTCCGTGCGGCTCCAGTGTAGCCAAGATCTGCCGGAGGTGGTTCCGGGGCAGGATCGGAGAGTTTCTGCATCGAAGAAGGCGAGGCGAAGCATCGAATAGCAGATCTGGCGCTAGCCGGAGAAGCCGAACCTCCTGACGGTTCGATCAATCTGCACCAATCCACGGAGTCTATGAGCAAGAACGAGTCCAAGGAAGGCTGTACGGGCATGCTCCTCACCTCTGCCCGTGCCACCGTTCTGTCAGCTATGTGCCTCCTCCTTGCTTCGGGCGAGGTCTCGCTTGCGCAGGGAGGCAGCGGCGCCTCAGGAAGTACCCGGAGCAGCACCGGAACGCAGGTCAGCAATGGATCGAGCTCGGGTGCGCGTGAGGCATCGGGGCCATCAACGGTGCAGGCTGCGCAGCAGGCGCTGACCTCGGCAAGCGGGAGCACCACTCCTGCCGGTGCGAGCACGAGGACAAGCGATTACCGGGGATCGCTGATTGAAGGCAAGTCGTCCGGTGGAGTGCTCGGTCTGTCGCTGCCGGACGCGATTCAACGCGGCTTTCGAACGAACCTCGGGATCATCCTGCAGAACACGGATGTGCAGAGCGCCAACGGCAGCAGGCTGCAGCAGTTGCAGTCGCTGCTGCCCACCGTGACGGGCGACGTGACGTATACGCGGGAGCAGGTGAATCTTGCGACTTTTGGCCTGAAGATACCGGGGCTGAACCCCATCGTTGGGCCGTTCCAGTTTTTCGATGCACGAGCCTACCTGACGCAGTCGCTGATCAATGTTTCTTCCATTCAGCGGTATCTCGCCTCCAAGCACAATTTTCAGGGGACGAAGCTGACGGCGGAAGATGCGCGCAATCTGGTGGTGCTGACAGTGGGGAATGCGTACCTGCTCTGCATTGCGGATGCATCGCGGATCTCGGCCGTGGAGGCGCAGCTTGCGAATGCAAAGGTGTCGCTGGACCAGGCGACGGCGGCGCACGATGCAGGGACAAGTCCGAAGCTGGATGTGCTGCGCGCGCAGGTGGACTATCAGAATGAGCAGCAGCAGCTGATCCAGGCACGCAACAATCTGGCAAAGGACAAGCTTTCGCTGGCGCGCTCGATTGGACTGCCGCTGGACCAGGAGTTTCGCCTGACGGACACCGCGCCGTACCGCGAAATTGCGGCGATGAATCCGGATACAGCGTTTCAGCAGGCTGTAAAAGCGCGACGCGATCTGGCTGGGCAGGCGGAGCAGTTGAAGGGCAGCGAGGCGCAGAGAAAGTCCGCTGTGGCGGAGCAGTATCCCACGCTGACCGCGAACGGTGATTTCGGCGATATTGGAACCACCTTCGGCCATTCCCATGGAACGTACACGGCCATTGCCGACCTGAGCGCACCGATTCTGCAGATTGCGAAGACGCGCGGTGATATCGAAGCTGCGGATGCATCCCTACAGCAGGCGCGCGCGCGCCTCTCCGATCAGGTGCAGCAGGTCAATGCCGATGTGCGCGACGCCATGCTGGACATTGAGGCAGCCGCAAAGCTGGTGTCGGCGGCAAGATCGAATGTGGATCTTGCGGGGGAAGCGCTGTCCGAAGCGCAGCAGCGTTTCCGCGCCGGCGTGACGGACAGTCTGTCGGTATCGGATGCACAATCACAGGCGCAATCTGCTGCGGACCAGTACATCAGCGCGCTCTATCAGCACAATGTCGCGAAGCTGTCGCTGGCACGTGCCATGGGCTCTGCCGGAACGAACTACAACGATGCTCTTCAACTTGGAGGTAAGTGACAGTGCCAACCGACACCGATCAGCAGCAGGACCAAAAAAAGGGCGGAGAGGAATCGTCTCAGGACAAGGGCGGGGACACGAACGGTACTGACAAGAAGGCGCCGCAGACGCCGGCCGCAAAGGCACGGCGGACCTTCATCATTGTCATCATCGTTGTGCTGGTCGTTCTGCTGGCGGTCTTTTTTTATTGGAGATCGACGCTGACCGAGACGACGGATGATGCGCAGGTGGATGGTGATCTCTACCAGGTCTCCGCGCGTGTGACCGGTCAGGTGCAGGATGTACGCGTGTCCGACAATCAGCGGGTCAATAAGGGCGACCTGATCGCCGTTATCGATCCGCGGGATTATCAGGTGGCGGTGGAACAGGCCGAGGCACAGCTTGCGAATGCGAAGGCAAGCTTCGTCCAGGCAAATGCCAATGTGCCAATTACATCCGTGCAGACGCGGACGCAGGTAAGCACATCCGGTTCGGATGTCAGCACAGCGGCAGCGGCGGTGGCGCAGTCGACCAAGGAAGTGGCGGCAGCGCAGGCGCGTGTGGACCAGGCGAAGGCGAATGCGCTGAAGGCGCAGCTGGATGTGGAGCGGTACACACCTCTGGTGGCGAAAGACGTGATCTCAAAGCAGCAATTTGACCAGGCCGTGGCACAGGCAGCGGCTACCAACGGGCAGCTGATGGAAGCGCAGCAGAATGTGGTGGCGCAGCAGGAAGCGGTGCGGCAGTCGCAGGGCCGGCTTGCGTCCGCTCAGTCCAACCAGGCGCAGGCACAGCAGAACGCGCCGAAGCAGATCGCCGTTCAGCGCGCCCGTGCGCAGGGTGCCAATGCCGATATCGAGCAGCAGCAGGCGAAGCTGGATCAGGCGAAGCTGAACCTGAGCTACTGCAAGATCGTTGCGCCGATCACCGGCGTGATCAACAAGAAGAATGTGGCCATAGGGCAGAACATTTCAGTGGGGCAGAACCTGCTGACGATCGTTCCGCTTGAGGGCCTGTGGATCACGGCAAACTTCAAGGAGACGCAGCTGGGCAAGATGCAGGTTGGCCAGAGGGTCGATGTGAAGGTGGATGCGGTAGGCGGCCGGGTGTACCACGCAAAGGTTACGCAGGTGGGTGGAGCGACCGGTTCGCGCCTGTCGCTGTTTCCGCCAGAAAATGCCACCGGTAATTACGTCAAGGTGGTGCAGCGCATCCCGGTGCGCCTCGATTTCACCAATCCGGACGAAAACAAGGACGAGTTACTGCGGCCTGGGTACTCCGTCAATCCGGATGTGCATGTGAAGTAGCCGTCCTGACACGGAACTGAAGCTCTTCCAGACGGCCCGCCATGTGCGGGCCGTATCTTATTTCCGGAAAGACGAACCGGTGTCCTGCCGCGCATCATCTACCCAGATATGCCGATCGCCCTGCAGTTTCTGGTCCACTACGCGTATGGCATCCTCTTCCTGTGGGTGCTGATCGAGCAGCTGGGTGTGCCGATCCCGTCGGTGCCCTTGCTGCTGGCGGTAGGCACACTGACAGCAACGCATCAGGTACGCGCCATGCCTGCGATGCTGTCGATCCTGCTGGCCTGCCTGCTGGCGGACTCGCTCTGGTACGTTGCGGGCGTTCGCTATGGCGGCCGCGTCGTGCGGCTGGTATGCCGGCTGTCGCTCGAGGCGTCGACGTGTGTGCGTAAAACAGAGAGCTACTTCGGCAAGCACGGTTCGACCACGCTGCTGTTCGCAAAGTTTGTCCCTGGCCTATCCGCAGTTGCGCCGCCGATCGCCGGTCAGGTCGGGATGCCCTACTGGAAGTTTGCGTCCTTTGACATGGCGGGTTCGTTGCTCTGGGCATCGGCCTATGTGTTCGGAGGCCGCTTTTTCGGGGACCTGGTAAAGCGGTTCACGCCGCTGCTTCACCTGCTGGCGCGCTTCGGTCTGTTGATTTTCATGCTGATGATCCTTGGCTTTGTTGCGCGGCGCGTGTTGCGGCAGCGAGCTTTCCTGAAAAGCCTGCGTGAGTCACGCATCGGCGCCGAAGAACTGCACACGATGCTGCTGAACGAGGGTGGCCTGTATGAGCATCCGCCGTTCATCGTGGACCTGCGGCACCCGCTGGACTACCTGCCCGATCCGCGTGTGCTGCCGGGTGCGGTGCGCATCAGCCCTGCAGAGCTGGAGACGCATAACGAGGTGCTGCCGCGGGACCGGGACGTTGTGCTGTACTGCACCTGCCCTTCGGAGGAGACGAGTGCCAGCCTGGCGAAGCGGTTGCAGAAGCTTGGGGTGCATCGCGTGAGACCGTTGAAGGGCGGATTTGAGGGATGGCGCGACGGCGGGTTCCCGCTGGTGGAGTACGACGAGGCAAGCGCGCAGGCGGCACTCCCGGCTCTGCGGGAGCTGGCTGCCTAGCAGTGACTCAGCTGGCGACGGCAATCTCTTCTTCAAGTTGCTGCTTACTGTAGAGGTCGGCATAGTAGCCATTCCTGGCGAGCAGTTCGTCGTGCGTACCCAGCTCGCGGATGGCACCCTCGACAAGAACGGCAATGCGATCGGCATTGCGTGCCGTCGAGACGCGATGTGCGATGAGGATGGTGGTTCGGCCCTGCATGGCATCTCGCAGTCCCGCCAGGATGCGTTCCTCGGTGTGGGTGTCGACGCTTGCCAGTGCGTCGTCGAGGATGAGGATGCGTGGATTGCGCAGGAGTGCGCGGGCGATGGCGGTGCGCTGCTTCTGGCCGCCGGAGAGAGTGATACCGCGCTCTCCGACGACGGTGTCGAAGCCTGCTGGAAAGTCCATGATCTCCGTGGCGATCTGTGCGGTCCGGGCAGCCTGGTAGATCTCGTCATCTGAGGCATCCTCCACGCCGAAGGCTATGTTGCTGCGCAGCGTGGTGGAAAAGAGAAAGGTCTCCTGCGGGACGAAGGCAATGGATCTCCGCAGGGCGTCGAGGGGCCACTCGCGAATGGGCAGGCCGTCCACGAGTACGGATCCGGGTTCCGCATCGAGCAGGCGGGGAATCATGTGTACCAGCGTCGATTTGCCCGATCCGGTAGGGCCGACGATCGCGAGGCTTGTGCCGGCCGGGATGCTGAGCGAGATGTTGTCGAGCACGAGAACGCTTTCGGGTGCATAGCGGAAGGAGAGATGGCGAAACTCGATGTCGCCGCTGGGGACAATGTCCTTGCTTTCAGAGTGACTCAGCGCGTCCGCACCGACCTCGTCGTGGATGGCTGGCTGCCAGCGAAGCAGTTCGTCGATGCGGATGACGGAGGCTGTGCCGCGCTGCACGAGGTTGACAACGTAGCCGAGGGCGATCATGGGGAAGATGAGCTGCACCATGTACACCATGTACGCCGTGAACTGGCCGACGCTGACCTCCCCTGCGACGACCTGACGGCCTCCGAAGTAGAGCGTGGCGACAAGCGAGATGCCGAGGACGAATTCAAGCGTGGGCCAGAGCATCGCCATGAGGCGCGTGAGAAGCAGGGAGCGCCGGATGTATTCCTGGTTCGCAATCTCAAAGGAGCGGATCTCGGCTTCCTCCTGCGCAAAGGCACGGATGAGGCGCGCACCCGAGAAGTTCTCCTGTGCCATGGCGGATATGTCAGAAAACATGGCCTGGATGCGCTCAAAGCGGGTCTGGATCCTGCGGCCCATGTACTGGACCAGCACCGACGCCACCGGCAGCGGGACAAAGGCGAAGAGGGTAAGCCGCGAGGAGATGTGGAGCATGAAAGGCAGTGCGGCCAGCGTGAAGATGACCGTGTTGGCGGAGTACATGATGGCGGGACCGAGGAGCTGGCGCACGGCGTTCAGATCGTTGGTCATGCGGGCCATGATGTCGCCGGTGCGGTGCTCATGGAAGAAGCCGATGGACTGCCGCTCGAGATTGCGGAAGAGATCGTTGCGGAGATCGAATTCTATTTCACGCGACGCGCCGATGATGATCCAGCGCGTGGCATAGAGCGTGATGGCAGCCGTGATGGCGACCGCAAGGAGGACACTCACGTTGCGGGTGACGATGGTCGTGGTGCCGTGACGGTAGATGTCATCCACCGCCCGGCCGATGACGAGCGGGATGACGATCTTTGAGGCGTTGTACAGCAGGACCGCAACAGAGCCCTGTGCGAAGGCTTTGCGGTAGCGGCGTACATAGGGGAGGAGCGGCCGGAGTGAGGTGAGGACGCTCATTCGGGCCTGGCTGCCGGATTGCCGGCCGGGGCTGTGCCGGGTTCTGCCGCTGGCTTTGGTTGCGCCGTCGACGGCTGGGAGGACTGCGGAGCAGTTTGAGACGGAGCCGACGGCTGGGCTGGTGCCGATGGCTGGGCCGGTGCCGGTGGGGCTCCCGGTGGCGGCGGCGGTGTGTCGCTCTCTGCGAGTAATTCGATGTCAAAGATCAGATCGGACTTCGGAGGAATGGGGGGACGGCCCGACTCACCATAGGCGAGCTGATAGGGGATGATGAGGCGGCGCTTGCCGCCGACGTGCATGCCCTGAAAGCCGGTGTCCCAGCCCGCGATGACACGGCGCGCGCCGACGGGAAAGGTGATAGGGCCCTCGTGGTCGTGTGAGGAATCGAATTTGGTGCCGTTGATCAGCCAGCCGGTGTAGTGAACGGTGTAGAACTTGTTCGGTTGCGCCAGCTAACCCGTGCCTGTCTGCAAGTCGATGTAGCGCAGCGTGTACAGCGTGCTGACGGAACCGGACGCTGCAGGCATGCTGCCGACTGCGGCAATGCCCTCCACCGG
>CAXTSF010000117.1:8652-10448 GCA_964246865.1 uncultured Terriglobus sp. | reverse complement strand
GACCGACGGTGTGCACCTTGGGGGTGGATGAGGCATGCAGGGAGAGAAAGGCCAGCGCGCAGAGGGGCAGCAGCGTGAGAGACCGTCGCATGCTCCCAGTTGAGCAAGCCCTTCCTCGAACAACAATCACACTGAAGTGGAGGCGCAACCGGCTAGTCTGCTCGCGGGACGGGTTCTACGTGGGAGCGGATATGGCGTACCAAGGTCGATTCCTCTACGCTCCGCCCGATTTTCCGCAGAGCAGGAGGCTTGCCGGGGGACGGGGAGAGTAATATCAGGGCAAGAAAGGTCAGCGGCGGCTGACGTGTTTGCGCCCGTCACTCCGTCCGGAACCTCAGCCGAAAGGAATACCAGACAAGCTTATGTGGAAACCGAATACTCCCGGCTCCGGCAACTCCCCCGCGACACCCGAGCCCGTGCGTCCTGCCGTTCCGGCAGCCGGAACCCCGTCCTTTGAAGCCCCCGCGACCCGCACCGCCACACCGGCGGTACCAGCAGCCACAGGCGAACAGGCCACCATCGGCAAGTCCCTGATGATCAAGGGTGAGGTTACCGGGTCGGAGTCGCTGTATATCGACGGCCGCATCGAGGGCACGATTACACTGCCGGGCAACCGCGTTACCGTGGGCCGCAACGGCCAGGTGGCGGCGAATATCTCGGCACGTGAGATTGTGGTACTGGGCAAGGTTCGTGGGAACTGCCAGGCATCGGATCGGGTAGACATTCGTTCCGAGGGTTCGCTGACCGGCGATGTGATCGCGGCGCGTATCTCCATCGAGGACGGTGCCTTCTTTAAGGGTGGCATCGACATTCGCAAGCCGGGCGCGGAGTCGAAGTCCGGAGCTCCGGTTGCCACTGCAGAGCCGGTTGCCGTCGAATCCGCCTCGTAAGCGGGGTTTCATCTCGCAGGAAGAGAGGCCTCGGCACCGCCGGGGCCTTTCCCATTGGGCGGTTTATCCTTGAGTGGTGGAGAAGACCGCACTCTTCGGACTCACAGTGGACCGGCTTGGCGAGAGCATCGCGGCTCTGGGCGAGAGGCCGTACCGTGCACGGCAGCTGTTTGACGCGCTCTACAAACAGCGCGTGGCAGAGATCGATGCGATTCGCACCTTTCCATCCGAGTTGCGCGAGCGCCTGAAGGCAACACATTGCATCGGCCTGCCGGAGATGGTGCAAACCGCGACCTCCGTCGACGGGACCGAGCGCTACCTGATGCGCATGGCCGATGGTGAGACGGTGGAGACAGTCTGGATGCCGGATGGCGACGGCGTCGATGCGGTGGAGGCGGATGAGGCGGGTGAGGCGGGTGGCAAGAGCGGGCGCGAGGACCGCCGGAACCAGGGTACGCTGGCCGAGGCAGGATTTCGGCGCGCCACCGTCTGTGTCTCAAGCCAGGTAGGATGTGCGGTCAACTGCCAGTTCTGCCTAACAGCCAAGTTGGGGATTCGTCGAAATCTGACCGCGGGCGAGATTGCCGGGCAGGTGACCGCTGTGCTGAACCGGCACGGCGTTAAGATCGGCAGGGATCGCATCAACCTCGTCTTCATGGGCATGGGCGAGCCGTTCTTAAATTATGACGAGTTCATGGACGCGGTGCGCCTCCTGGTGAGCGGCGTGGGCATCCCGGAGTCGCGTATGACGGTGTCGACGAGCGGCATCGAGCCGGCGATCCGCCGTTTTGCGATGGAACCGGTGCGGCCGCGGCTGGCGCTTAGCCTCAATGCCTCGAATGACACCGTGCGCGAGGCAGTGATGCCCATCACGCGCAAGTGGAATATTGCCGCGCTGCTGGATGC
>CAXTSF010000117.1:0-8642 GCA_964246865.1 uncultured Terriglobus sp. | reverse complement strand
TGCAGTCCGGACAATCCCGATGGGCAAGCGCGACTGGGTGACCTTTGAATACGTTCTGCTGGGTGAGGTGAACGATCAGCCGGAGCATGCGCGTGAGGTGCTCGCGCTGCTGCGCGGTATGCGCGCGAAGGTGAACCTGATTGTTTGGAATCCAGGGCCGGGGATTGCGTACCGGCAACCGGACGCTGCGACGGTGAGTCTGTTTCAACGCGCGCTGATCGATGGCGGCCTGCCAACGTATATCCGCCGTCCGCGCGGACGGGATATTTATGCGGCTTGCGGGCAGTTGAAGAGGACCGTGACGGAGCATCCGGAGCTGGTGACGCTTGGCTCCGGATAAAGCATCGTCGCGCGCTCAGGCCTGGTCGGCAAAGCCGAAGTTGACGTTGATCTCGGTATCCACCTCGGTGGGAGCACCGTCGAGTAGATATGGTTTGTACTTCCATTGCCGGACTGCCTTCAGGGCTGCCTCTGCAAGATCATAGGAGGGTGCTCCTATAACCTCGATCGGGCCGATGGAACCGTCTTTGCCGATGACGACATGCAGAGAGACGGAGCCGGAGATGTGACCGGCTTTGGCTGCCTTGGGGTACTCTGGCTGAACTTTAACAATGATGCTGCCGGCAACAACGGTTTTATGCGGCCTTGCTCTAGGTTCCGATTTGCTACCGGTTAGAGACTCTGCCTCAGGGGTAGAAGGAAGATCTGTCTCTTTTAAGTCGGGAGCTGGAGCGAAATTTGTCATCGTAAGTTTGCCGCGCAGGACACCACCCTCGCGTAACTCGATGTCCTGCGCCTGATAGTGGCCGCCAAATTTCACAAAACGGTTGTACGTCGTCGTAAAGCCATGCGGCAGCTGGGCCAGACGCAGGACAGCAGTGTCGCCACTCATACAGAAAGCCGAGGACCTGCCGATGTCGAGCACCCCGTCGCTTCCTTTCTGCTCCAGCCTGACGCAATCGAAGGTGTTTCCACCCATGGTGCGCTTCACTGCTCCCAACGTGGAATGGTTGATCTCATCCGTTGTGGGCCAGGGCGCAAGTAGGGCACGCATGAGTACCGCTGCACTGTAGTTGAAGAAGGATGCCCTCAACGTGGGATCGGCGTCTTCCCGTATGCGATAGGGATAGGTCTTGCCCTCCAGAACGACCGTGATCTTCCGCTTCTCGGGGCTAAGGAAGAGCTCCTCGACGGTGCCGGTACCTGCGGGCTTCCCAAGGTAATCGAATGTCTGGAAATCCGCCTTGAGACGGAATGGCGGCGCACCGGTGCTGGCGACCGCGATCGGAGCGGCGGCGGTAGTGAGCATCTGCTTCGGATCAGAACTCGCTTGGGATGCCGGAGCCTGTGCGAGCAGGACCTGAGATGTCACCAAAGCAGCCAGCTGGCAAGAAGAGAACAGACGCGCGAAGAGACGCAAGGAGATAACCTCGTGAGTCAATCGATTCGTTGCCGAGCATACACGACGGCTGGTGCAACACGAAGAGCACGGCGGCTCGGAGCAACATTCCACCTCCGCAGAGCGGTATCGTTCTCAGCAGGTCGGCACCATGGTCATTCCCATGCTGCTGCTTCCGCCTCCCGACCTGCTCACGCCCTTGACGGCATGCGCCCGCCTGTTCCACGCCAACCTCTTCCGAAGCGTGAGAGACAGGGTGCAACCGCACTCTATACTTCGGAAAGCTGTCTTGAGAGGACGACTTCCGGCTTGCCTACAACCCAGATCACAAAAACGAGTGGAGAGGTACACCGGCCAAGCGTCGCGCTCCTGATTTCCGACCTGCCCCTGTTACGTGTCTTTCAAAGCATAGCCTCCAGCCTGGGGCTGGACTCGGAGACTCTCTCAGAGAACAAAGCCCGCTCCGTAGATCTCGGCGGGTACGAGATGGTGGTCGCGGATGAGCCCGTTGCCAAATGGCTGCGGCCACTCATCAATGAAGTCTTCATCACTGCGGAACAGGTAAAACCCGTTCTGGTCGCGTTGACCAGAGCCGGCGGATCCGGCGCTGTATTTCACGATTCAGATTTCGATGCTGTCCTGGCCATTCCGGCGGCGACCTCGGACCTTGCGGCAAGACTCAGTGTGGTGCTCTATTCCCATCGGGCGCTGGCGCAGCGATACCAGTCGGCTCTGGAGGAGTTGACCCTTAACCGCAATATCTTTCGTTCGGTCACGAACGGGATCAGCGTAGCGAACGCGCAACTGCCGGACATGCCCTTGGTGTATGTGAATCCATCCTTTGAGCTGATGACGGGCTATTGCCTGGAGGATGTTGAGGGCAAAAACTGCCGTTTTTTGCAGGGCGATGAGCATGACCAGCCGGGGCTGACGCTGATTCGCGAAGCGATCGCTCAGCAGCGCCGAACGGTTGCGGTGATTCGAAACTTCCGGAAGGACGGCTCGCCCTTCTGGAATGAGTTCACCCTGTCACCAATACGCAATCACGAAGGCACGTTGACACACTTCGTTGGGATCCAGTCGGACGTGACGGAACGCATCGAGTTCGAGTCGGCGTTGCGCGAGAGTGAGAAGCTGGCCGCTGTGGGCCGGCTCGCCTCCTCGATCTCCCATGAGATCAACAATCCGCTCGAGGCTGTGATGAACCTGGTTTACCTGGCGAAAGAAACAATACCGAAGACGACAGATTCAGACGAGGTTCGTAAGTATCTCGAGCAGGCGGATCACGAACTGCAGCGTGTCAAGCTGATTACGGCGCAGTCTCTGCGCTTCTACAAGCAGAGCAGCGGACCTGAGGCTGTGCTGTGCAAGGACTTGCTGGAGACGGTGCTCGACCTGTACCGCAGTCGATTGATGAATTACGATGTGGCACTCGAGCTTCGCCACCGGTCGACGCAGCACATCGTAGGTATGGCGAGTGAGCTGCGACAGGTGCTGAGCAACCTGATTGGCAATGCGATCGATGCCATGAAGAGCTCCGGCGGGAAGCTCGTCGTGCGATCGCGCGAGGCAACATTGTGGAGTCAGGGAAAGACAGGCGTCCTGATCACGATTGCCGATACCGGTACCGGGATGTCCAAAGATGTTCTCCAGAAGATCTATCAGGCCTTCTACACGACCAAGGGAGATGCGGGAACGGGCCTTGGACTCTGGATCACAAGCGGCATCGTGTCCCGGCATCGCGGCTCCCTGAAAGTGAGAAGTTCGCCGGAAAGGGGAAGAAGCTACACCGTATTTCAGCTGTTCCTTCCCTTCCAGGGCGCTTCAGGGCTGCCCGGCGATAGCATCCCGGTTGCTGGCGACCTCCAGACGGCATAGCGCATCCGACAGGGTCATGTCCGCCAGCGAACCCTCCCGATCCGACACGCAGCAACGCAACTCAGCCCCTATGCCGTTCGGTGCTTCTCTGCAGGAGGATGGGCAGGTCTGCTTTCAGATCTATGCGCCGGCGGCGGAATCGGTGCGGCTCGTCCTCACAGGGGGCGAGCACCCGCTCACGATGGTGTCAGCGGACGGCTGGCATCGTCTTGTCACTTCGGGAGCAACGGCCGGCACCCGGTACTGCTTCCTGCTGCCGGACGGCGCAGAGATTGCCGATCCGGCATCGCGCTTTCAGCCGGAGGATGTGAATGGGCCCAGCGAGGTGATCGATCCGGATGCGTACGCGTGGCAGGACGCGGGCTGGAAGGGCCGGCCATGGGAGGAGGCCGTCTTGTATGAGCTCCACATCGGCACCTTCACTGCGGAGGGTACCTACCGCAGCGCCATCCCAAAGCTGGATCATCTGCAGCGGCTTGGCGTAACGGCAATTGAACTGATGTGCGTTGCCGATTTCGCGGGAAATCGCAACTGGGGCTACGACGGCGTTCTGCTGTATGCGCCTGACTCTGCATATGGCCGGCCTGACGAACTGAGGGCCTTTATCGATGAGGCGCACCGTCGCGAGATGATGGTGATCCTGGATGTGGTCTACAACCACTTTGGCCCTGAGGGCAACCACCTGCCCAGGATCTTTCCGGAGATCCTCTCCAGCCGTCACCAGACACCGTGGGGAGCGGCATTGAACTTCGATGGGCCGGGCTGCCACTGGGTGCGCGAGCTGATTCTCCACAATGCGGTTTACTGGATACAGGAGTTCCACGCCGACGGCCTGCGGCTCGATGCCTCGCACGCCATGATCGATGAGGGACCCAAACACATTCTGGACGAGATTAGAGAAAGAGTGAAGGCCGCGGCGCAGGGCAGGCCTGTTCATCTGATCCTCGAGAATGAGATCAACATTGCCGAGCGGCTGATGCGCGATGCGCACGGAAGACCGGAGGGCTACACCGCACAATGGAACCACGACATCACACATCTGCTGACCGCGGTGATGGGCAAGGGATGCGAGGAGCGCCGGCAGGACGATGCCGGTGAAACAGACAGGCTTGGCAAAGCGCTGGCGAAAGGCTTTGTGATTGCCGCAGAGGAAGCAGGCAAAACCGAGTTCGAGTGTGCCGTGCCACCGACGGCGTTCATCGCGTTTATGCAGACACACGACCTGGTTGGCAATCGCATCTTTGGCGACCGCCTGAACGCAACCGTGAGTGCAGGAGCCCTACGGGCGATCGCTTCGATCTATCTTCTGCTGCCTCAGGTGCCCATGCTCTTCATGGGAGAAGAGTGGGTCGCGAGTACGCCATTTCCCTTCTTCTGCGACTACCATGGCGAGCTGGCGGAGCAGGTCCGGCAAGGCCGTTGTGAACAGCTCTCCAGGCAGGATCCCGCGCCCTCGCCAGAGGAGATGAAGGCGGCACCTGATCCGCAGGCAGAGTCGACGTTGCGGTCCGCACAGCTGCGCTGGGACGAGCTGGCGAGCGAGGAGCATGCGGCTATGCTGGATTGGTACACGCGGGCGCTCCGCGTACGCAAAGTGAGCGTGGCGCCTCTGCTGAAAGGGCTGCACCGCACCTGCGGGGAGTTCCGGGTCGTTGGTCCGGGTGCGCTTGAGGTGTCCTGGACACTCAACGGTGGTGCGCAACTCCGGATGGAGGCGAATCTCTGCACCGAGTCGACCGCAGGATTCCGTGCCGGGCAGGGCGACCTGATCTGGCGCGAGGGCGCCGCTGCGGAAGAGGGCACCCTGGGTCCGTGGAGCGTCTGCTGGCGTGTCCTGTAAGAGCGGCTAGTCCTCGACGGTCCAGCGTACGCTCCAGGGGCCGAGATGGGTCGATGAGGTCTCTGTTCCCTGCAGCCAGATCCTGTGGCCCCTGCTCTCGGCGAAGTGCGCGCTCTGCTCTCCGGAGAGGTTGAGATCCAGCCTCAGTGCGCCACCGTTCAGCTTCCACTGCACCTGAAGACAGCTGGCATTCAGGATCTGAAAGGTGCCATTCTCTTCGACAAAGGTGCGGAGCCTTGGAATGATCTGGTCACGGCGGGTGCGCAGGAGGTCGCGATAGAGCTGCATCGTCTCAGCGTGTCCCTGTTCCACCCTCTCACTCCACCTCAGCTTTGCCGAGAGGAAGGTTTGCTCATCCACGGGATCCGGAATGCTGGCCAGAAAGGCCGCGTCCCCTCGCTCGGCAGAGGTGGTGAACTGCTCCAGCCGGCCCCAGCGTATGGCTTCCGCAAGGTCACCATCAAAGTCGCAGAAGTAGGGGAAAGGCGTGGACGCGGCCCATTCCTCACCCATGAAGAGCATGGGAATTTGGGGCAGCAGAAGGTAAATTGCCCGAAGGGCATCCAGGATGTTTGCGGGAGCGAGATGGTTCAGACGCTCTCCCCGGAGACGATTGCCGATCAGATCATGCGTCTGCAGAAAGCTGATGAAGCCGCTGGGCGGAATCCGTACAGGAGCCGGCACCCGGTCATGGCCGGAGCCGAACTTCGGAGGCTCGGAGGTGAAGCCCTCAACCAGGGCCCGGCCGAGCCGCTCGATGGTAATGAGGTCGTCTGGAAGCCGCTGGCTGGCGGTGATAGCGGCATGGGCCAGCTCGCGCGAGTCATGATTCCATTGCGCGGTGCTGAGCAGGGGCATGGATGCGCTGTCGCGAATCAGGCGATGCCAAACGGTATCGTCACTCTCCAGGATCAGATGAATCTGGCGGTCACCTGCAATGCCGTGGACGCGGTGCGCCAACTCATCCAGGATGTGGGTTGAGCTCGAGTCAATAATCGCGTGGACCGCGTCGAGCCGAAGCCCGTCCATACGGAACTCCTCAATCCAGTACAGGGCGTTGTGGATGATGAACTCGCGTGTCTTCTCTGAGTGCTTCGCATCGAAGTTGAGCGCCTGTCCCCAGGGGGTGGTGTACCGGTTTGTGCAGATGTCCGGAAAGAGCTGAGGGAGGTAGTTTCCCTCTGGACCGAAGTGGTTGTAGACCACATCGAGAATGACCATGAGTCCACGCGCATGCGCCGCATCCACAAGCGCCTTCAGATCATCTGGCGTGCCGTAGGCGGAGTCGGGCGCATACATCAGTACGCCGTCATAACCCCATCCGCGAGCACCGGCAAAATCACCGATGGCCATGATTTCGACAGCAGTGACCCCGAGATCGAGCAGGTGGTCCAGCTTCGCGATAGCGGCCCGGAAGGTGCCCTCAGGCGTAAAGGTACCGATGTGAAGTTCATACAGCACGGCCTCTTCCCAGGGACGGCCCTTCCACGGCAGGTCCTGCCAGGAGTAGCTTCGCGGATCGATGACCATGCTCGGCCCGTCCGTATCCTCCGGCTGGAAGCGGGAGGCGGGGTCAGGGACACGAAGTCCGTTCGGCAGAATGTAGCGATAGCGTGCGCCGGCCGGTGCATCTGCGGTCAACTCATAACAGCCGTTCGAAACCGACTGCATGTCGAGGAGAGTACCGCTGTCGCATAGCTCAAGCTGAAGAGAAGGGGCTTCCGGCGCCCACACGCGAAAGGTGGTCTGGCCGGTGCCGACCACTTCTGTACCAAAAGACATACGGTGCGCAAAATGGCACGGTTCAGCTGTTACAGCGCTCGTTCCCACCTGTTCTCCAGCCTCCCAATTCGTCATTCCTGATTGCTACCGGTGCGGATGCGATGCCGCGACTGGCCATGAGATGCATTCTGGTGCACGCTGCCAGGGCGAGAGCCGGCCGAACTCAGAAAACGATGGAGAGCGTTGCAGCATCCTAACAACCAGTGTAAGACCATGCGAGGGAACAATGGCGACAGCAGTGAAGGATCAGAAGCAGGATATGGTGACACCACAGTGGCACCAGCAGCACGATAACGAGATCCAGCAATTCGGTACAGTGGAACAGGATTCGCCGATCGGCCTTGATGCCGACGTGCGGTCCAAGTCCTGCAAGATGCTCAATGAGCTCCTGGCAGACTCGATCACCATCCGCGATATGTACAAGAAGCACCATTGGCAGGTAGCGGGGCCAACCTTCTATCAACTGCATCTGCTCTTCGATGAGCACTTTGGCAAACAGGTCAAACTGGTTGACAAGATAGCGGAACGCATTCAACTGCTCGGTGGGGTCTCGGTAGCCATGGGCGGCGATGTGGCTCAGCTGACGAAGATACAGCACCCTCCCCGCGGCAAGGAAGAGGTCCCTGTGCAGATCGCCCGACTGCTTGAGGCACACAAGATCATTATTGAGAAGTGCCACGAAATTGCGGAGGCGGCCGACAAATCCGGCGACGACGGGACCAACGATCTTGCCGTGTCGGATATTCTCCGTCCGAATGAACTGCAGTCCTGGTTCATCATGCAGCACCTGGTGGATATGCCACTCGTCCACGCAAAATAGGAATCCAGTCCACAAAGAACAAGGCCCGCCAGATGGCGGGCCTTGTTCTTCAAGCCTAAGCCGTTACTGCGCGACCTTGCGGCCAAAGGCGCGCGTGACTGCGGTGACAAAGGGCTGTGCCGCCGCGGGAGCGGGGCGCGTCCCACGCAGGACATTCTCGTACGACACATCCTTGCCGTAGAAGGCGCGGGTGTCATCACCATTCTGGTTCACGACATCGCCGGTAAGGTCGACGCCCGCAAACAATCCCCTGCTGCGTGAGTAGGTCAGGAACTCGGCATTTGCCAGCACCGTGGTGGCGGCTTGAGAGTTACGGCCCACGGGGCCAGCCGAGGCTGCAAGATCGCCTCCGAGCTTCACCTTATCCTTGAGCAGATTCTCCACGCTGTGGCGGCTTACACCTACCAGAACGAGGTCTGTCGACTGTCCACCGGCCTGCAGACCGAAACTTGCACCTGTCATTTGAATAAAAACCGGGGCGCTCCAACCGGTCTCTGTGCGGCACGAGGCGACACCCTGGCCATACTGTGCACCGACGAGGAACGCGCCCTTCTTGAAGCCGGGCACAACGGCAACGCAGCGAGCGCGTGCGGCGATGCGGCGCGGCACTCCCCTGTCGGGAGTTCTGGCAAGCTCGTGGATGACATCGGTGGCGGCTGTCAGGCGATCAGTGAGTTTCTGGTCCACATCTGCCGCGTGGGCATACGTCGATAGAGTGCTGGCGACGAACGCAACTGCGAGTGCTCTTCTCATGGTTCTCCTTGTGCAATCAGGGCTCCGGCATGTGATGCGCGACGGAGTGGTATTTGTTACCCACGAGTGGAAGAAATGCCGCACCCTGCCGGTGCCGTCCATCACTCAAACAGGGTTGGGCGGCGCGGCAGCGGAATGCCGAGATGCTGGTAGGCGAGCCGGGTCGCGAC
>CAXTSF010000116.1:8466-10572 GCA_964246865.1 uncultured Terriglobus sp. | reverse complement strand
GTGTTGGAGGGATGGCCTGGGTTACCGGTCTGCGGAGAGGGTGTCTGTTGAACACCGCGAGAGGAGCGCGCGACGGGTGCCGGTGCACCCTGATCCGCAGCTCCGGCGACACCGCTTTGGGCAACGCCACTTCCCTGCCCGGAGGCACTCGGGTCCGCGACACCGCCGTACTGCTGCGCCTCCAGATCGGCGTCGGAGAGCGCCTGCTCCCCGGCGGAAACATCGCTGCTGGTGGGCTCCGCGGAAGCTCTTCCTGCCGCTCCGGCAGCAGCACCGCTCTGCGCATCCGCAACGGCGGGAGCACCCACGCGCAACTGGTCCACCACTCGCTTTACACCTTCGATTCGTGAGGCAATACGATCAGCGGCGTCGCGGCCCGCCTCCGTGGAGACCGCGCCCGTGAGGGTCACAACACCAAATGCGGTCGATGCCTGCAATGGCTCTTTTGCCAGGCGGTTGTCCGAGGCAAGCTGCTTGAGCAGGTCTGCCTGAATCACGGCGTCGCTGATAGTCGACCTTTGCGCAGAGGCGCCGGCTGTCATCACGGCGCTGAGCACCCATACCGCTGCCTGTCGAACCCGAACTTTTTCCCGCATCGTCCTCACCCCATCGCCGGCGATCCGCCGTAACGGCCCACATGCGATAAGACGCGGTTGCCATCAGGAAGTTCCGGTGGGCCCACGCTGTGCTTTGCCCTGCATGGTGACGCGGGCAAGCACCTCCAGAATTCGCGTCGCCGCTTTCAAAGACGCCCGGAGATCCCCCGACACTTTCGATGTGCCGCCGTAGCGCACCCGGTAGCCCACCGGGACCTCCAGGATGCGCAAGCGGTGCTGCACCGCCTTGATCTGCATCTCCAGGCTCCAGCCATAGGTGCGCTCGCGCATATCGAGGGCCAGCAGAGAGCTCCTGCGAATGGCGCGGAAGGGCCCCATATCGGTGTAGCGAAAGCCGTAGATCCAGCGCAGCAGCGTGCCGACGAGGGTACCCGCGAAGACCTGCGAGGGCAGCATGGACCCTGCCGCGCGCCTCTGGCTGCCGAGCCGGGTTCCCATGACGAAGTCCTGCTCACCACGCGCAATCGGGCCGGTCAGATCTTCCAGTGCCCCGGCGATATCGCTGCCGTCCCCAGCCATCACGACGAGCACCTCCCGCGCGGCGCCCCCCGCCAGAGCCCCGGCCATGCATGCCGCGCCGTACCCACGGGGGGCATGCACGACGCGGGCACCGCGTGCGAGTGAAATCGCCTCCGTAGCATCCGTGCTGCCGTTATCCACAACGATGCACTCGGCCACGGGCTGCGACCGGAGCTCATCCAGCACAAAGCCGATCGACTCTGCCTCGTTCAGCGCCGGAATGATGACCGAAACCGTCAAGCTGTGCTCCGCTGCCGCCGCGCGTACAGGTGGACGCCCAGCCCGATCAGGAGCGCCGCCGCCGTTCCGCCATAGATCCACTCGTTAAGGAGGAAGGTCTTCGGCCCTGGCTCCGACCACTGCGTGGTATAGCCGTAGAAGAAGCCGTAGGTGTATGCCACCAACGGCACCGCCGGGATCAGCGTGAGAAACGGGACCAGCCACGCGAGGTACCACGGATAGTGCGGCGAGAACAGCAGCATCATGGTCATGGCAAGCGCCGCAGCAGGTGCCATGACACCTGCGCCACTGGCCTCACTGCGCCGCCATGCCCACAGCGAGAGCGGCACAAAACAGAGAGCGCTGAAGGCGAGATACGCGGGTGTCGGCAGATTTGCCAGGCCAGGGATGCGCCGGACCAGCTCAAGCAGGAAATAGCGGGATCCGCTGTTCATACCCTCCTCCTGCACATAGCCTCCGGCAAAGCCAAAGACCAGTCTGCCGGCGCTGCTGTACAGCGCGTATCCCACGGCCGCCGTGGCCAGGATCATCACCGGCAGCTGCCAGTCCCGCCTGCGGAATAACGCCGGCAGCAGCACAAGCGGATAGAACTTGATCATGATGCCGACGCCCAGCGCCAAGCCCGTGAGCCATGGCCGCCCTTCCAGCCGGAACATCAGCGCAAGCGCGATCGCCGCGATCACGGCGGCATCCAGGTGGCCGCTGGAGCCAACCTCCCAGATCAGCAGCG
>CAXTSF010000116.1:8033-8456 GCA_964246865.1 uncultured Terriglobus sp. | reverse complement strand
GCGTAGAGCAGCACCTGCTCCCGTCGCAGGCCCAGGCGTCTAAGGATCCGGATTAGCGCAAAGACCGTTGCGGCCTCCGACGCGTCCAGCACCAGCTTCATGGACACCAGCGCCGGTGAGATTGCCGTGGCGAGGTAGAAGAGGATCTGCGCGAACGGCGGATAGATGGTTGGCGCATAGTCACGGCGGTTGATGTTTGGGAAGATGTCGTCGTCCCGCATGAAGCGGAGGTGATCGTTTCCGGGCACGTACCGGTAGGGATTGACGCCGTGGTGCTGCACCATGCCATCCCAGACGTAGCGATACACATCGCTGGAAAGGTACGGTTCCGGCGTCAGCAGCACCAAGCGGCAGAGTACGGCCACGGCGAGGATGATCGGCAGCGTCCACCGGTTGACGGGTTGCGTCAGCACGATCGCTGCC
>CAXTSF010000116.1:0-8023 GCA_964246865.1 uncultured Terriglobus sp. | reverse complement strand
GCGCCGAAGTATGCGCCCAGAGCGCACAGAGTTGTCTCGGAGTAGCCGATGACGAAGTGGTCGAACTCGACCGCCAGATGGTGCGATAGCACAACCAGCAGGGCGCCAAGGAAGAGAAGCGTGCCGTTCGTCAGGACCGCGCTGCCGCCGCGGGAGAGAGGGCCATTTGCGGGGCTGGCGGTCATTCTGCCGGCGCTGCCGCCCACGGTACGGTCCCACCCTGGGCAAGCGCCTCGAGGAAGCCGCGGGTCGCCTGCGCTGGATAACCTTCCACGAAAGCAAAGCCGGGCCGAGCACCGCTGAGCAACTCGGCGGCCAGCGTGCGCAGGGTGGCACCGTCATCCACGTCGTACCAGGTGGGCAGCTCGACGTACTCCAGGCCCGCTTCCGCCACACGTTCGCGCGTTTCGGCCAGCACCGTGGCCGTACTCCAGGTAATGCGCTCGAAGGGGGCTGCGTGTGGCTTTTTCAGGCCGATCAGGTAGTAGCCGCCGTCCTCCGCCGGGCCAAGCACGACCCGGTCTCCGGGGCGGCCAAGCGCGTCCACTGCCTCTCGGAGCGCACTCTGCGGCAGCGTCGGGCTGTCCGAGTCGATGAGGCAGACGGACCCGAAACCGCAGCTCAGCAGATCCTCTGCAGCGCAGAGCAGACGCTCTCCGAAGCCGTCGCCCCGCTGCGGGATGAGCGAAAAACCCTCCGGCAGAAGGCCATCAAAGGCGGCTTCGTCGCCTACCGGCGTGTAGCAGATCACACCAGCGGCCTTGCCGGCGTGACTCACCTCCGCGATGTTGCGCGTGGTATCTCGCAGGAAGCAGATGTTCAGCGCAGCCGATTGCTCCAGCGTCAGCGGGGGTGCAAGCCGGGTTTTCACCTTGCCCGGACGTGGTGCCTTCGCCATCACGGCAAGCGCGCACACACCGGCCAGGCCCGGCATGGAAGCTCCCGGGAGAAGCTGCGGGTAGATCTCAGGCAACGGCAAACTCCGTGGCACATGCCGCGCTTTGCGGCTCCGCCTCGCCCGGCTTGCGGCAGAACGCCATCTGGTAGCGTCCGTCGCGGCGAATCTGCACGTCCTGCCATGGCTCGGTCGCAATCAGCCGCTCAAACTCACCGGCCGACATCGTCTTTACGCGATGCGGCTCCACATAGGGCTTGCGCGAGAACGAGGTCAGCTTCGCCAGAAACCACATCAGGCTGAGCGGCAGCTGCGTTCGCACTGCCGACAGTGGCTCCGCGATCACGGCCGTGCCGCCAGGCCGCAGGATGCGGAAAATTTCTCGGAGCACATCCTCCCGGTTCGGCACGATCAGGAAGAGCCGGGAAATTACGATCACGTCGACCGGTCCCAGGTGCGCCGGGAGGGCGTGCACATCCGCCTGATGAAAGCTGCAGTTTGTCAGCTTGAGGCGGGCGGCCCGGCTGCGGGCTCGGGACAGAAGATTGCGGGAAAGGTCGATACCGGTCGTCTGCATGTGACCATAGCGCTCGGCGAATCTGCAGGCGTAGAAGCCGGGTCCGCAGCCAAGCTCGACCATGTGTGTGTCCGCCGGGGGTGCTCCGCCACCCCAGAGCGCTTTCGCTATTTGCTGAGAATGATCGCGAAAGAGGTGCTCGCGACAGAGTGCGTAGAACCAGGCGTGCCGCTCGAAGAGACTGTCATTCTCACAACAACCCGATAGCCCGCCCGCCACCGTCCCGTGTTCCATCTGCATGCTGCCTCTTCCTGGTTAGTTCCAAACGTACGCTGCAGTCGATACGAACAGGTTATCTGCCGTCTTTGCCGGGACGTGCCCCCATTCTGACGTAGATCGGAAGGCAGGGGGTGACCTGTTCGCATCCTACCCGCGAACTGAAGTGCTTCGCAATGGCACGGGTAGAGCAGGAGTGCGCGAAAAGTACCCTTTCTCTTACCGGGCGCATGTTTCTCGTGCAAGTGTGGGTGAACAGCCCTCTTCCCAGCTTTTCCGGGGAGTACCGGCGTCTCAGTGCTGTGTCGTTCCCCCATCCGAGTCGATCGTGAACGCTCCCACGCCATTGGCCTGCACAAGAGGCGGACGGTTCAGGTGATTGCCACGCACCGTCCAACGGCTGCCCACGCCTGGATTCTGTCCCTGATGGGTGATGGAAATATCTGCGGCAAACGCGGCCGCCTGGAGAAAATCGTTTTCGCGAAGGTCGAAGATCTCCGTCGCATTGAAGTCACTGTAGGTCATGCTTACCGCGACGGAGCCCGGCGGCTGCGGCACCGTTGCGATAAAACGATTTCGCACGAGGTGGTCTGTTCCGCCGTAAAGCGAGACACCGACCGCGAGAGCGGCGCCGCCGGCCACCGGCACTGAGTAGCGAAACTCATTGCCCTCCAACCGGAGATCCTGAAACCGGAATGGCATGGAAAACCTCACGTTGTCGAAATGGCTGTCCACAATACTCAATTGGTGCGTCGATTCAAATGTGGCGACACCCGGAACAGCCCGAACCTGCGAGATCGCCGTGATGCGCAGAAAGGTAACCGGGCCTGTGAACGCCGGATCGTTTGTGGAGTTGTGCACCCAGATCACCGGGCCAATGTACGCCGAGCCAGAAGCGCTCTCCACGACGTGATCGCCGACGAACTCGATGCCGGAGGAGCCAAAGAAGGTCGCCAGGGCGCCGCCCCGATGGCCTGCGTCTGTAATCGTGTTTGCGCTCGTGCGGCTGTCGTGCACACCCTCAAAGTCAAGCGCCACATCCCCGCAGTGGCTCAGCCGGTTATTTGCGAAGACGTGTCCGCTTGAGACCGTTGCCCAGATGCAGCCGTTCACAATGTCGCTCACCCGGTTGCCGAAGACACGGATGTCTCTCAAGCCGTTTGTGCGGAAGGCAAAGAGCGCGTGCGCCGGATCTGCCTCGCCACCATTGAGGTAGATGCCCTCCGGCGAGTTCGCAACGGTGTTGCCGCTGATCTCGCCGCCCACCACGCTGCCGTACTGCACGCCGGTTCCGGTCGCCTGCAACACGGTGTTGCCGACGAAATCGATATCCCTGCACAGGAGTGACAGGTCCCATCCGCCCCCGCCTTGCCGTGCCACCGCTGGGCACGCCAGCAGGGTGTTGCCAAAGCCGGAGCTGGTGACGCCCTCCACCCTCACACGCGCATTTCTGCCAGGCAGCTCGACAAAGGCCTGTCCAACACCCGTCGCCCTGCAGCCGCGCACGGCGATGTCCGTTGCGCCAGCCAGCGGCTTGATGGTTCCCGCCGCTTTTGTGAAGGACAGGCTGCTGCTGCTGCAGGAGACGGTCTGCGAACCCGCCAACCCGACGGGCGCAACTACCTCGACAGAAGCACGGAAGAGAAGTGAGTGGCCTGGTGCGAGTGTGACGGCCGCTGAGAGCACACCCGGGCGATTCACGCTGATAAGGCACGGCCTGCCCGCGGCAGAGCAGGCGTGGCCGGCTGCGTCGATCCTCGCTCCGACGTCCCCTCCGGGATAGTTCTCAACACGGAACTCAGGTACAGTTCCGGTCTGTTCCGTCTCTGAAACTCCCCACCCACCGATGCCGGCGAGTCCGGCCAGCAGCATGGACATGAACCACAGCTGCCGTTTCACACGTGCCCGCTCCACCCGCATGCATCCCACAACTCAAGTCTATGGGACACAAAGCAGAGCGTTGAGGAGAGACGTTGCTGTCACGGCTCAACAGAGGAGCATCGAGAGAAAGGTGGGATCGCACTCCAACACCCCCTGGCTCGCATCCTATGCCCAGCGCTCCGGTGAGTTGGGCATCGTGCAGTGGCCGGCAGGATGACCGGCGGTCTCGCGAACTATCGAATGCATGCATTGGTGATGGATGGATGGAACGAACGAGGCGATGGGAATGAAGGCATCAGAACCGGCCGTGCGGGCTGCAGCTTCCCTACCGGTGCTGGCCGAGCGATTGGCTGAGTACCACGACCGCTTCCTGAGCTTCCTCGTGCCCAGGGTAGGCGACCGGGCGACCGCCGAGGACATCCTCCAATCCGCCTATGTCAAGGCTCTCGAGCATGAACACGAGCTGCGGTCGGAGGACAGCACGGTGGCGTGGTTCTACCGGATCCTTCGCAATGCCATCACAGACAACTTCCGGAGGCACGCAGCCCAAACCAAGGCGCATGAGGGCTTCGCCGCGGAAGCGCCCCTGGCCTACGAACCCGGGCTCCAGGCAACGGTGTGCGCCTGCATCGGTGATGTCGTCCAGCAGCTCAAGGCCGAGTACCGCAGGGCCATCGAGCAGGTGGATTTGGGCGGCTTATCGGTTCAGGAGTTTGCTCGCCGGGAGTCGACCTCAGCAAACAACGCCTCCGTTCGCCTCCATCGGGCCCGAAGGGACGTGGCGAAGCGCCTTACCTCTGTGTGCGGCGTGTGCGCGGAACACAAATGCATCGACTGCAGCTGTAAGCGGAGCCAGCTGTAAGACCGGGGTGGGTTGTGCGTCAGCACCTATGAAGAGGAGAAACCCATGTGCTGTTGTGCCCCCAAGGAGACGGAAAACAACATGACCGACCCGGTGTGCGGGATGACGGTGGACCCTGCAAAGGCTGCGGGCTCTGCCATCCACGATGAAACGACCTATTCCTTCTGCAGCAAGGGATGCCTTGCGAAGTTTGAGAGCAGCCCCGGGACGTACATCGCGCCGGAGGCGGCGAAGGCCCAATCGGAGGACGGCGACCGTCCCGGTGACTACATCTGCCCTATGCATTCCGAGGTGCGGCAAATTGGACCGGGAAGCTGCCCGAAGTGCGGCATGGCGCTGGAGCCTGCTGTGCCTGCCGCGCCGGCTCGGGGCACGGAGTACACCTGCTCGATGCATCCCGAGATTGTGCGCTCCGAACCGGGCAACTGCCCCATCTGCGGCATGGCGTTGGAACCGCGCGAGACCACTGCCGCCGAGGAGGTGAACCCGGAGCTGGCCGACATGACGCGGCGGCTCTGGATCAGTGTCGCCCTGGCTGTGCCGTTGCTGGCTCTTATGGTCTCCGGCCTGCTCCCATCCATGCCGCTGCAGCATCTACTCACAGCCCGCACCTGGGCCTCCATCCAGTTCGCGCTGGCGACACCCGTCGTGCTCTGGTGCGGCTGGCCCTTCTTTGTGCGAGGCGTTCAATCCGTTTCCAACCGCAGCTTGAATATGTTCACGCTGATCGCGCTTGGAACCGGTGCGGCCTATCTTTACAGCGTGACGGCGACGCTGCTGCCACAGCTCTTTCCACCATCATTCCGGGCCGAGGGCGGGGAGCTTGCTCTCTACTTTGAGCCGGCGGTCGTTATCATCGCTCTGGTTCTGCTGGGCCAGGTGATGGAGCTGCGTGCACGCAGCCAGACCGGCGGTGCTATTCGCGCTCTGCTTGGGCTGGCTCCCCGCACAGCAAGGCGGCTGGATGCGCAGGGCGGCGAGGCGGACGTGCCGTTGGAGCAGGTGCAGGCAGGAGACCGGCTGCGCGTACGGCCGGGCGAGAAGGTGCCGGTGGATGGCATGGTGCTGGAGGGACACAGCTCCATAGACGAATCGATGGTGACCGGCGAGCCAATCCCCGTAGAGAAGACCGCAGACGCGCGGGTGACCGGCGGTACCGTCAACGCGACAGGCAGCTTCCTCATGCGAGCCGAACGTGTCGGTGCGGACACCCTGCTGTCCCAGATTGTGAAGATGGTGAGTCAGGCGCAGCGCAGCCGGGCGCCCATTCAGCGGCTTGCGGATCGCGTCGCGTCCTTCTTCGTTCCTGCCGTGATCGTCACGGCAGTGGCAACCTTCATCGTTTGGTACCTGGTTGGCCCCCAGCCTCGATTTGCCCACGCCCTCGTGAATGCGGTTGCCGTGCTGATCGTTGCTTGTCCTTGCGCTCTGGGCCTGGCAACGCCGATGGCCATCATGGTCGGAACGGGCCGCGGAGCCGGAGCCGGCATACTCATTCGCGATGCGGAGGCGCTCGAAACCTTTGGCAAGGTGACCACGTTGCTCGTCGACAAAACCGGCACCTTGACGGAGGGCAAGCCATCGCTCGCTCTCGTGATGCCGCAACCAGGCATCGACGAATCCGAGCTCCTGCAGCTCGTTGCCAGTCTTGAGCGTTCCAGTGAACATCCGCTTGCATCTGCCATTGTGAAAGGTGCCGAAGCAAAGAAGCTTAGTCTTGCTGACGTTCAAGGGTTCAGCTCAACCACCGGGAAAGGTGTGGAAGGAACAGTGTTAGGGCGACGCATGGCCGTTGGCAACGCGGAGCTCTTCCGGGGGCTTGCTGTGGATGCCACGCCCTTGCTCGCAAAGGCGGAAGCGCTGCGAGCAGAGGGCCAGACTGTGATGATGATCGCCGTAGACGGCAAAGCGGCAGGACTGGTCAGCGTCTCCGATCCGATCAAGACATCCACTCCGGAAGCACTTCGTGAACTGAGAGCCGCAGGCCTCAAAATCATCATGGTTACGGGCGACAACGCAACTACGGCTCGGGCCGTGGCAGACAAACTCGGAATTGCCTTCGAGGCTGACGTTCTGCCTCAGGGTAAAGCCGACGTCGTAAAGAGGTACCAGGCGCAGGGTGCGATTGTCGCGATGGCCGGCGACGGCGTGAACGACGCGCCCGCACTCGCGCAGGCCAACATCGGTATCGCCATGGGGACCGGTACGGATGTGGCGATGGAGGCCGGCGGCATCACACTGCTCACCGGGGACCTGCGCGGCATTCTGAGAGCACGCCGCCTCAGCCAGTCCACCATGAGCAACATCCGGCAGAACCTTTTCTTCGCCTTCATCTACAACATGCTTGGTGTGCCACTCGCGGCGGGAGTGCTCTTCCCGTTCTTCGGACTGCTGCTAAACCCGATGATCGCCGCTGCTGCCATGAGCTTCAGCTCCGTGTCCGTAATCGCGAACTCACTCCGGCTACGAACGGCGCGGCTATGAGGGTGCCTGAACCGCCCGTCTGCGGCTGACGTATCCCGCAGTTTGCAGCGCGATCACGATGGCAACGCAAAGGGCCGAGCCAACGACGAAAGTCGCACTGTTCTTTTCGCTGGATAGGTACGCGGCGGTGTGGATCGCGGCCAGCGCGAACGCGGCGTAGTTCCAGCGCTGGAGCCGCTTCCACTGCGGCGTTCCCAGCCTCCGAAGGGAGTAGTCGTTCGAGGTTGCCAGCAGCGCGATCACTACAAGCGCGCTCGCCAGGCCGGTGTCGTTGGAGACGCCAAATAGATCGTGACGGAACGGTAATGTGTGCCGGGCCGGGTGCTCGTACACGTAGTACAGCCAGGGACGGCCGCGCAGATGAACCATCTGCCCGGTCGCGGAGTGCGCCAGTGCAAGGATGCCGGCCCAGATGCCGAGATCTCTTCTCAGGTCGCTCGACACAGGATTGCGCCGCTTGCGAAGGACGTTCCAGGGCCCAGTTGCAAGCGTCGCCGCGAGAAGCAGGAGCGCAGGATAGGCTGTGGCAAAGCTGGATCGACTGATGACGTCCCGGTATGGCCTGGTGAGATACAGGGCGGCTGTCAGAAGGAAGGAAACCAGGAACAGCGGGAGGTGGTGACGCATGAGCCTACGTCGCAGGCGCAACTGCCTAAGGTCAGGCATCGGCTCGTGCGGTGATTGCACCGGTGGCGGGCCTTCATCCTCCGCAGAGGAGGATGAGATTGCTCGGCTTGGAAAGTGGCTGTCTCGAATCGACCGCATATGCGAAGGATAGGAGAGATCGGCCCGGGATGAGAAGGACAAACACGCTTCTCAGAATCTCGGACCGTGCAGATCAGATTGGTTGCGGGGGCAGGATTTGAACCTGCGACCTTTGGGTTATGAGCGGCAACAGAAACGTAGTTTCAACGAGTTACACGGCCTGATCGGGAGCCTTACAGAGCCGTAAGTTGTTGAAAATAGGTGTGGCGATTCCTTGTTTGGGGTTGGTTTGGGGTTGAGGATCAGCGAGCTATCGAAATCTCAACCCCACCAGAGCGCGCACTGCGATACCGAAACGAGACGTTGACGCGCCATTCAGCAGACTTTATTCTGGCTGTAGAGG
>CAXTSF010000115.1:0-10614 GCA_964246865.1 uncultured Terriglobus sp. | reverse complement strand
CGACACCGGGACCGGCGCAGATCCGAAACTCGAATTCGTATGGGTGGGCGGCCCTGGTGCAGTCCAACGGCGGTATTGCCGAGGTGCTGCCACCGGCTACAGACTCGCGTGAATCTGTGCGGGAGCGCATTGCGGCGGCGCGGGCCGCACCGATGCTGCTGCTAAGCGGTGGTGTATCCGCGGGCCGGTATGACTTCGTCGAAGAGGTGCTCCTGTCACTGGGTGCGGAGTTTTTCTTTACCGGGGTGCGCATGCAGCCGGGCAAGCCGGTGGTCTTCGGTAGATTCCCGGCTGAGGGACGGTTTGATGGCCAATGGATCTTTGGACTGCCCGGGAATCCTGTTTCGACACAGGTGACGGCGACGCTGTTTGCGATGCCGCTGCTGCGGGCGCTCGGTGGTGAACGTGAGCCTTCACCAGCGTTTGTGCAGGCGGCGCTCGCGGAGGCGGTCCGTGTGAAACCCGGGCCTACGAAGTTTCTGCCCGCGCGCATGGAAAGCAGCGTGCAGGGTGCGACGGTACGTGCGACCGGGTGGCAGGGCTCCGGCGATCTCCACTCAAACGCGCGTGCGAACTGCTACCTTGTGCTGCCGCCCGGGCGGGATGCGGTGGATGCGGGCGAGACGGTGACGGTGCTCCTGCGATGAGTGCGATTTCCATGCGGGCGCACGTGGGACGGGCATTGATCGCCTTCGCGGTACTCCTGCCGGCAGTGTTGGTCGTGCTTGTCATCTTTCGGAGTCAACGGGTGCCGGCCGCCGCCCTGCTGCAGCACCTTACACCACTGATGCTTTTCGACGGCGCACTGCTTGGGACCGGCTTGCTCCTGCAGCGGGGAGAGGGCCTATGAGCAAGTTGTCGCACTATAACGATGCCGGTGAGGCGCGCATGGTGGACGTGAGCGCGAAGAGCGCAACACGTCGTGAGGCTGTGGCCGAGGCCTTTGTCGAACTGCGCGCCGAAGTGCTGGCAGCACTGCCCCAGAATCCGAAGGGCAACCCCCTGGAGGTCGCGCGTTTCGCCGGTATTACGGCGGCGAAAAGGACGGCCGACCTGATTCCCATGTGCCATCCGCTGCCGCTCTCGTTTGTGGATGTGGAGGCAACGATCGTGCAGCCCTCGGCACACCTGGGCACGGACGGTGGGGTACGCATCCGTGCGACCGCCGCCACCGTGGCGGGAACCGGCGTGGAGATGGAGGCGATGACTGCGGCGGCGGTTGCGGCGCTGACCGTCTACGACATGACCAAGGCACTGGACAAGGGGATCCGCATTCGCGAGGTGGTGCTGCTGCGCAAGAGCGGCGGCAAGAGCGGAGACTACGTGCGGGGCGAGGCGACTACAGGTTGAAGAGCTCGCGCAGGCGCCTGGTTTGCGCGCGGGCAACGGGGATCTCCGTGGATTTTCGATCGTCCATGCGCAGCAGATAGCTGGACTTGAACCAGGGCACAACCTCGCGGATGTGCTGAATGTTGACCACGAAGGAGCGGTGCGCGCGCCAGAAGGCTTCGGGATCCATCTGATCGGTGAGCTCCTCCAGTGTGCGGCAGTTTGCCGTGCCCTCCACGGTGGGTGTCACGACGGAGATGGTGCCATCCTCGATGGAGGCAAAGCAGATGTCGCGCTGATCGACCAGGAGAAGCCGCTGCCCTGCGCGGACGATGATTTTGCCGGTGCGGCCGCGAGTCGCACCTCCGCTGGTCGCCTGCTGCGTCTGCTCCTGCAGCAGCTTCAGCAGCGACTCGAGGCGCTCTTCCGGGCTTGCCTGTGCCACCGGCTCGATGGCCGTTTCGGTCACCGTGGTTGAGGAGGCTGCCTGACGTGCGCGCACCTTCTCGACAGCCTGGGCGACGCGCCTGGGTTCGAACGGCTTCAGCAGATAGTCAATCGCGTTTACTTCAAAGGCGCGCACCGCGTACTGGTCAAAGGCAGTGGCGAAGATGACCTCCGGCATGGCAATGTTCACGGAGGAGAGCAGTTTCTTTAAGACAGCGAAGCCGTCCAGGCCGGGCATCTGGACATCCAGGAAGACGACGTCGGGCGCATGCGAGCGGATAATCTCGACGGCTTCGATACCGTTCGAGGCCTCGGCGAGTGTTTCCACGCCGCTGCGATCGAGCAGGTATTGCAGCTCGCGCCGCGCGAGCGCCTCATCATCGACGATGACTGCGGTTAGGGGCACGGGGTAAGTATATGAGCGGAGCGGGGCGAGGCACTTTCCCGCTGTCGCGAAGCATGGACTACAGAGATTTCTGCTCCATTTGCGCGGGCAAGGTTCGGGTGGGCTCTGTCAGCCGCTGTAGATGCGCAGTCTGGACGGCGTTGCATCTCCGGTGAGATCGTGGCCGCATTGGACGCAATACACATCCGTGATGTGCACGCCTCGGAAGCACTGGCCGCAGACCGGAGCCATCTGGAACTGGCACTGCGGACAGAAGTGGACACCGCTGGCGACCTCGCTCTGGCAGGAAGGGCAGCGCGTCACCATGGGTTGGCGCAGCAGGAAGTAGACAATGGCACCGATGCCGCCCGGCATCACCATGACGATGAGCATCCAGATGCCCGCACTCATGTTGCGGCGCTTGACATCCCGTGTGATGTAGCCGATGAGCAGGACGTAGCTGGCCAGTGCAGTGCCGGTGCTGTAGCTGAAGATCATGCGCATCGGCAGGATGCCGTGGGGGCCCGCATGCTGGTTGGCCAGATGGAAGAAGTACTGCACCGCCGCAAAGACAGTGACCGATAGCACCACAGACCAGGCCGGGATAAGGCTGAGCTCGTTGTTGTTGATTTCGTCAGAGCGGCGGTTTTGATCGGGCATCCACATGGCTACCTCCCTGCCCTTGCACTCGAGGTTCCGCGGAACCGGCTGCCAAAGTAAGCCAGTGCGAGCGCCACAAAGGAGACCGGTGCGAACCAGAGGAGCAGGAGTGATTCGGTGCCTTCGGCCTCGTTTACTTCAAGGTTGAAGAGACGGCCGGCATCCTCCTCAAGAGCGCTCAGGCGGAATCCGTTTTGCGTGAAGACCTCCCAGGCTGCGTAGCCGACCAGCAAGAGAACCGCGGAGCAGATCAGCAGAGGGAGAACGAGGTCGCGTGTCTCGCGGCGGCGGTGCTGGATGGCGGCTGCGCGCTCGCGCACGAGCCGGTGTGTCCGGTTCACAACGTCAGCGCGTGCACCGGTGGTCTCGATTCGTTCCGGCTTCATCCCTGGTGCCCCGCTGCGGTTGTGTCGTTCCGCTCCTGCCGCAGCTGCTCGATCTGCGGTTTAAGCGAGGCAAGCCCGCGGTAAAGACGAGATTTTACTGTAGACAGGGGCGCCCGTGTGACCGCACTGATCTCTTCCAGGGACAACTCCTCATGGAAGCGTAGGCTCAGAACCTCGCGGTAGACGGGGTGCAGATTCATGAGGACCTCGGTGACCTCGGCCGCACTTTCACGTGAGCAGAACTGTTCCAGCGGCGAGGGTCCTTCCATGGCAATCTCAAAGGGCCGCTCGTCCTCGCCGGTATCGTGCAGCTCATCCAGGGACGCGGGAACCCGCTTGCGAGAGAGATCGATAAACAGATTGCGCGCGATGGTGAACATCCAGGTATCGAAGCGGGCCTTGCCGTTATATTGCGCGCCGCGCAGCAGAACCCGCATCCATGTCTCCTGAAACAGGTCTTCCGCCATCTCACGCTTTCCCGTAAGGAAGATCAGGTAACGCATGAGGCGGTGCTGGTAGGTGTCGATCAGGCGATCCAGCAGCTCAGGATCCTGCCGCTTCAACCCGCATGCAATCGCGTCATTCTCGCGCGCGGCGATCTCCTGGTGTGCGAGGGCGTTTGTGAGGGACAGAATGGCTTTCACAGTCTGTAAGACGTGTCTTTTTCCCCTGAAGACGCGCCAGCGGCAACTTTTTGGAACCCGCACACCCTTCTTTGCCGAGTTTCCGGACGTTTCGCCGGGCGCATCGCCCCCGATACACTGAGCCCTATGGAAGTGTTGTATGGTCCGCACCCTGTGCTGGAGGCGGTGCGTACGCGGGGGAGATATATCGATCATGTCGCGGTGCTTGCAGGCGGCGGTACACGCCTCGGGGCGTTGCAGGAGGCCTGCCGGGCTGCCGGCGTCCGCATTACGCAGAAGAGCCGCGATGAGCTGGCGCGCATGGCGAAGACGGAGAGCCATGGCGGCGTTGTCGCTTTCCTGAAGGAGCGAAAGGCGCTTACGCTCGAGGATCTGATTGAGACCCGGCCTGAGACGAAACGCTTCTTTCTGGCCCTGGATGGTGTAGAAGATCCGCACAATCTGGGTGCCCTGCTGCGGACGGCGGACGGTGCCGGTGTCGATGGGGTCGTGCTGCCGGAGCGGCGGGCCGCCCCGGTTACGGGGACGGTCGCAAAAGCCGCTGCCGGCGCAACCGAGCACGTCCGCGTGGCCACTGTAACCAATCTGGTGCGCGCGCTGCAGGCAATGAAGCGGGAGAACATCTGGATCGTCGGCCTGGATGAGCGTGGGTCGCAGGTCTACACGGACTTCGACTTTACCGGCGACTTTGCCCTCGTGCTGGGCCGCGAGGGTGCCGGTTTGCACGATCTGGCTCGCCGCACCTGCGACTTTCTGCTGCGGATCCCCATGCTGGGCGCGGTGCCGAGCCTGAATGTGTCGGTTGCGGGAGCGGTGGTGATGTATGAGGCCGCCCGTCAACGCCGCCTCCGCGCCGAAGGCCGGCAGGACAAAGCGCTGCCGCAACCGTCCAAACCACAGAAGGGTTTGGGGTCGTAGGTTGTTCGCAAAGACTGTTGTGCTCACGGTAGCTCTACTGCTTCCTGCCTGGTGCGAAGGCGCGGGACCGCAGACCGGGAGGAGCGCGCCGCCATCCGCAGAGCCGCCGTCCGCACCGCCGCCGTCCGCACAGCCGGAGCCAGCGCGGTCCAGGACGCCGGAGAGCGGAGCACCCGCTGCTTCCCCGCAGAAGGATGGGAAGGTGCTCTTTGAGCGGCACGAGCCGCCTGTGCGCGACACCCCGCAGGACCAGCCAGAGAGTGCCGAGCCGGCCACGCCGACACCCCTGCCGTCGCGCCGGGGCCAGAAGCGCTCCGGCTTGCAGCGGCGCGCCGATGACCTGCCCCTAAAAGCTTCTGAATCGCAGCCGGCTGTCGAGCCGCCACAGGCACCCGAGTCGCAGAAGAGTTCCACGCCAGAGGCGACCGGCGAGGCTGGGGAGTCCGCGCCGCCGCGAACCGGTCCTGTCCGGCCCACCGCTGAGGATGACCGTGCGGCGGCAGCGGTGCCCATGGCCGATCGTGAGGCAGTGCGCGTGATCGAAAGCAATCTCGACCTGCACCTGGACAGCCATACGGGGGAGATCGCAGTGCGCGCCCGGTTAGTCGTCCGCAATGACGGTGCTGCAGCCATGGCGCGGGTGCCCCTGCAGATCTCGTCCGCACTGCGATGGCAGAGCGCACGGCTTGGCGGCGCTGCGGATCTTCTGCCAGTGGAAGAGCATCTGCTTGCGACCGATCTGGACCACACCGGCGCGGCAACGGAGGCAACGCTGCTGCTGCCCAGGCCGCTTGCGCCCGGCGCGAGCGCATCGCTCGACATGTTTTATGAGGGAAGGATCGTCGCGAGTGCAGAGCGGCTGCTGCGTCTGGGAGCGCCCGAGGGACAGGCAGGCCGGGCCGATTGGGACACCATCTCCGATGGCTTTACGGGCCTGCGGGGCGCGGGCAACGTGCTCTGGTATCCATCAGCCTCCAGGCCGGCCTTCCTCGGCGAGGGCGTTGCCTTTACAGAGGCGGTAGACCGTCAACGCATGTTGGGAGCACAGAGCCGCATAAGGCTTCGGCTGACCCTGAGCTTCGCGGGAGCTGCGCCCGACGCGGCTTTCTTTCTTGGCGAGCGTCAGCCGCTGCGGCCGATGGAAGCGTCTGCAGAGGCCTCAAACTCATCTTCGACCTCCTCTCTGGTTTCTTCATCAAGCAGTGCTGAGGATGCTGTGCTGCCGGAGCATGCCCCAGGTATTGCAGTTGCCGAGTGGCCGATGCAGGCACTCGGAGTGCACCTCCCATCGCTGTTTCTGGCGGGAAGCGCACCGCAGGAAACGAGCGAGCCGGAGATGCGTCCCATCACCGACAAAGCCGATGCGGCAGCGGCCTATGCAGCGGCAGCAGCTGCCGTTCGACCGCTGCTATCGGAGTGGCTGGGGGCGACACCCTCGGCTGCGCTGACTGTGCTGGATCTGCCGGCGGCAGGCGCGACGCCCTTCAGCGATGGCCGCTTGCTCGTGACGCCTATGCGAGCCGCGGAGGTGAAGGATCTGGCACCGTCGATGGCATACGCTCTGGCAACGGCGTGGCTGCCTTCCGGGATCAGCGACCCGTGGCTTCGCGACGGCGTGGCGGAGTTTATGCGCATGCTTTACGTGGAGCGAACGTCCGGCCGCGAGAGTTCGCTGGTCAGCCTGGCCGCGGATGGTGACCTGCTGGCAAAGCGCGAGGCCTTCGCCACCGGGGAGAGTGCACCTTTGCAGCGTTGCGGTGACGCCGTGTGTATCCGCACAAAGGCGGCCTATGTCCTGGAGATGCTGCGCACGCTTGCCGGGGAGGACGCGTTGAAGCAGGCCATCTCCGGATGGCGCGTCGGTGCGGAGCGCGATGCCCGAAAAGCAACGACCCCGGAGTTCGAAAGCCTGCTGTCAAAGACGAGTGGCAAGGATCTGCGGTGGTTTTTTGCGGACTGGATCGACGCGGATCACGGCCTGCCGGAGCTGACCATTGTGACGGTGGCACCGCGTCGCGTGGAGCGCGCCGCCAGCGGTGCGCCGGTAACGGCGAAGCGGCAGGCCATCGGTGGCCCGATTGGCCCGGAGCCGGTGCCACAGCCCGGCGATCCGGATAGCCGGGCCGCGGCGTCCACCGCGCCGGTGAATGGCGTTGCTCCTCGCGAAGGATCGTGGCTGGTGGCGGTCGAGGTCGCCAATAACGGCAGCGCCGCGGCTGAGGTGCCTGTCAGTATCCGGTCAGGCAGCCTGATCAACACCGTTCCGCTGCGCGTACCCGCGCACGGACATGCGACGGTGCGGGTTCCCTTTGAGGCGGAGCCGGAGGAGGTCGTGGTGAATGACGGGTTCACACCGGAGTTGCGCACAAACACGCATCGCAAGCGTCTGCAGCAGCTGCCCTAGGTAGCCCTGATAGGGACTTGATCTTATGAGGCGCTGCGGCGTTTCTTTTTAGCCGCCGGCGTGGCTGGTGGGCATACCGGTGCGGGTGCCGTGGCCGCTGCGCTCGCGCGCGACTTCAGCACGCTCTCCACATCCGCGAGGCGCTGCTCCTGCGATTCGGCCGTGCCCTGCAGGCGTTCGCCGAGCGAGCGTCGCGCGTTTTGCAGCTGCGTTCTCGCCTGGTTTAGCGCGTCCGCCTGAAGCCGTGGTGCCGAGGTCTGGGCCAGCTCCGCGACACGCAGGCAAACGTCATAGAGCGCGTCCACGTTGCGGAATACGGGGAGCACGGCAGCGACCGAGTCCGGCTTTGCATCGGCGGTGGCGAGCAAGGAAGGCAAGGTCGTCTGAATATCGCGCCGGATGGACTCGACGTTGCCCGCCGTGTCATCGCGGACCTGGTTCGGGATCTTCCACTTCTCCAGATGAAGGCCATTCACGCTGCTTTGTACCTGGTCCAAGGCTGGCTGCAGCATGGGCGAGACGGCTGGCGCCCTTGCAGGAGTCACAGACGGAGAAGAGACCGAGGTTGGCTGGGAGGGTGGAATGGATTGTCCATGCAGAGGAGCGACTGATCCGTAGAGCAGCCCGCAAAGTGCACCGAAGACAAGGAAGGTACGCATCGTCCACAGTAAGACAGGGAAAGGGACGCAAAGGTTTTCGAGACCGGCGGATTTGCCGTCGTGGGTGAGGTCCGTTTGCGGCTGGCCGCCTTCTATCGCAGAGACGCGATGCTTTGCCGAAAAAGGCGCTCGAAGTCTGTCCGGATGGTCAGGTCGGTCGACTCGTGCTGCTTAATGGCGCTTTCGATCGCGCGCTGAGCCGCCGCTCTCTGGTAGCCGAGATTGACCATGGCGGACAGCACGTCGTCTGCAACCGGTCCGGCGTGGATGCCCGGTGCGGGTGGCGCGGCGAGATGATCGTCCAGCTTGTCTCTTAGTTCCAGTACGACGCGCTCGGCTGTCTTCTTGCCGATACCGGGCACCTTCGTCAGCATGGCCACGTCACCGCCGCGGATAGCGGCAACGAGGGATGCGGCGGAGAGGCCGGAGAGCACGGTCATACCTAGCCGAGGACCGATGCCGGAGACGGTGATCAGCTTTTCGAAAAGCCGTTTTTCCTCACGGCCGGGAAAGCCGAAGAGAGCGATGCTGTCCTCGCGCACCTGCGTGTTGATAAAGAGCGAGACCTCCGCGCCCTCCGGCGGCAGCTCCGAGAAGGCAGGGACGGTGATGGCGACGTCATAGCCAACACCTCCGCAGTCCACGATGGCCTGGTTGGGAGTTTTGCTGAGGAGTCTTCCGCGCAACTGGGCGATCATGCTGCCCCATTGTAGAAGGTTGCCTTCCTCTGTTCAGAAACCTTGACAGTCTGGCTCCCTTCCACGATGCTATTGCTCTAGCACCCTTTTGCCTTGGAGGCTGCGGTGTTCTGCAGCCGAATCCGTTTTCCAGCAGGCAGAGCGCCAGGCGCAGGCATCCCCAACGAGGACATCTGGGTGGAGATTTTCCGGTTCGGGCAGCGAACCCGTGCCCCGTTGTTGCCATGCCCAAGCAAGCATGCTGCCGGGGAACAGGCGCGGCAAGAGACGATTTTGAGGGGACATGGTGCTCGCACTACCTGAGATACACGCAACCGGACTCTTGCTGCAAAGCACAGGCGGGCTTGGCGGGTTGAGCCTTCTGCTGCCGGTAGCCCTGATCGGCATGGTGCTGCTGACCGCGCTTCCGCAGCAGCGCAAGCAGAAGAAGTGGAACGAAATGCTCTCGACGCTGAAGCCCGGCGACCGGGTGACCACAACCGGCGGCATACGCGGCACGATCCTGAGCGTAAAGGACGACGCTCTGGTGCTGCGGGTAGCCCCCGATAACATCAAGCTCGAGTTCGCCAAGACCGGCATTGCCTCTGTTACGACGGAGGATGAAACCGGAAAGTAGGCAGAACGAGCCTAGATAAGGCCTGAAAAGAAGCCATATACGGTGGCATCTCCGTTGGGTGGCTTTCCTCATCGAGTGACGTCTCTCCTGCTTCTTATCCTGGAACCAACTCTCGCAACGCACAACAAACAAGGCCCATGCAAAGAAACCTGAACGGCAAAATCGTCGCCATCATCGCCATCCTGCTGGTGTTTCTCTACGGCATCTTTGGCATTCCGCACGGCTCACTGAAGCAGACCCTGACGGACCGCATCCATCTGGGCCTGGACCTGAAGGGCGGAACGCACCTTGTGCTGCAGGTGCACACCGACGAGGCGGTCGCGGCAAACAGTGACATCGATCTGCAGCGTGCGCAGACGAAGCTGGCCGCGATCGCGCCGGGTGTGACGGTCGGCAAGCCCGACCCGAAGCAGCCGGTGATCGTGGTGAGCGGCTTTGCCGCCGGCAAGGCCAATGACGTGCGCGATGCGCTTTCGACGAATGAGTTCAGTGGCTACGACCTTTCTTCCAGCAATGGCGGGTACCGGCTCGCGATGAAGGTGGGCGAGATCCGTGCGCTCCGCGAGCGCACTCTGGACACCACCATCGAGGTGATCCGGAGCCGCATCGACACACTCGGCGTAGCGGAACCTGTCATCCAGAAGTACGGCCTGGGCGAGGATCAGATCCTGGTGGAGCTGCCCGGGATCGACAACGTCGACCAGGTGACCCGGCTAATCCAGTCGACGGCGCGGCTTGAGATCCACGAGGTAGTTGGCGGCCCCTACACCACGGAGGCGGAAGGCCAGAGCGCGCTTGCTACGGCCGACACAGTCCTGATGCAGGGCGGCAATACGCCAGACGCGAAGGATTTTTATGCATTGAAGCGCATTGCCATTGTGCAGGGGCCGGACTTTCGCGATGCCCGTCCAAGCACCGATGAGACGGGACGCCAGGCGGTGTCCTTCAACCTGACAACACAGGCGGGCGATCGCTTTTATGAGTACACCAGCGCCAATGTCGGCAAAGCGATGGCGATCGTGCTCGACAACAAAGTGCGCGAGGTGGCGAACATCAACAGCGCCATCCGGGACAGCGGCCAGATTGCGGGCGGCTTCACCAAGCAGGCCGCCGGCGACCTGTCGCAGATGCTGCGGACCGGGTCGCTGCCGGCGTCGTTTTCCTACACAGAGACGCGCACCGTTGGACCTTCGCTGGGAGCGACATCGATCCGGCAGGGTGTGACAGCGGCCATCGCGGGTATGCTGGCCGTGCTCATCTTTATGCTTGTCTACTATCGCGGTGCCGGCATCAATGCGGACCTCGCGCTGATCCTGAACCTGGTGATCCTGCTTGGGTTCATGGGCTTCACCGGTAACGTACTCACGCTGCCCGGCATTGCCGGCGTCATTCTCACAATCGGCATGGGTGTGGACTCCAACGTGCTCATCTTTGAACGCATTCGTGAGGAGATACACACGGGCAAGCC
>CAXTSF010000114.1:10426-10695 GCA_964246865.1 uncultured Terriglobus sp. | reverse complement strand
GATCATCGACGTTGTTTCAGTCCAGAACGAATACAACATCGGGCAGCGTAAGAGCGAAGACACTCTCGCCTATTGCGAGAAGAACAATATCGCGTTCATCCCGTGGTTTCCCGTCGCCGCCGGCAAGCTGGCGAGTTCCGGGGGGCCCTTGGACACGGCGGCAAAGCAGCACAATGCCACCGTCTCCCAACTCTCTCTGGCGTGGCTGCTCCATCGCAGCCCAGTTATGGTGCCGATCCCCGGCACCTCGTCCGTGCAGCATCTGGAAG
>CAXTSF010000114.1:6268-10416 GCA_964246865.1 uncultured Terriglobus sp. | reverse complement strand
TCGAGACTGCGGTCAGCAAAACTGCCAACGCTTCCTGATCTACTTTCCTCTCCACGGGGGATCCGCGCCGCCCGCGAGCACCACCGCGGGCGGCCTTTTCTCTATCTGCTGTGTAAGATCATGCCCGCGCCTCGGTCACACTGCCCCGAAGCTTCTGGTGCCATTCCCAGGCACTCCGCACAATACTGTCGAGCTCAGGAAATTTCGGCTTCCATCCGAGTTCCCGCTGAATCTTGGCTGAGCTTGCGACCAGCACCGCCGGATCCCCCGCTCGCCTGGGCTCCTCCGCCACCTTCACCGTTCGGCCGGTGACCCGCTGAACACTCTCGATGACCTCGCGCACGGTGAAGCCCTGACCGTTCCCGATGTTGTAAATAAGGCGTGGGTGCTGTTCCAGTGCCTCCAGGGCGAGCAGGTGTGCATCAGCCAGATCCTGGACATGGATATAGTCGCGGATGCACGTCCCATCCGGGGTGGGATAGTCCGTTCCAAACACCTTGATGCCTTCACGCAGACCGAGGGCGGCGTCCAGCACGAGCGGAATCAGATGTGACTCGGGTTCATGGGCCTCACCATAGCCCTCCGCCGCACCCGCAACATTGAAGTAGCGAAGACTGGCGTACCGCAGCCCAAGCTGGGTATGGAACCAGCGCAGCATCCGCTCCACAAGAAGCTTGCTCTCACCATAGGCGTTGGTTGGATCCAGCGGAGCATCCTCCAGGATGGGCGTGGATCGAGGCTCTCCGTAGCACGCCGCGGTGGATGAGAACACCAGACGGTCGTGTCCGGTCGCGTGCATGGCCTCAAGCAGGCTGAGAGTTGCGGCCGTGTTGTTGCGGAAATAGACGTCTGGACGCTTCATGCTCTCGCCCGCCTCGATCAGCGCGGCAAAGTGCATTACTCCGTCAAAATGCTTGCCGGTGAAGAGCTTGACCAGGGCTGGTCCATTTGCCAGATCCAGATCGATGAAATCGACGTCCTTCGGAAGAGCTCCTCGTCTGCTGTGACAAAGGTTATCCACGATCGTAACCTCGTGGCCGCCACGGAGCAGGGTTCTGACGGCCGTTCCACCGATATAGCCCGCCCCACCGGTAACCAGAATATTCATGCAAATCTCCAGGGTGAAAGAGACATCCTATTGGGTATGCCTCTGCCTTGCGTCACAGTACAACAAAGGTGATGGGTATGTGTCTGAGTAGAGCGTGTGCTTCGCACCATATCTGCGCGCGACCCTTTGCCACCTTTGTGGGACGGGTTGCACCACCTTCGTCCCTCGGAGTTGCATTGCTTTCGAAAGGGGGTCGCTTATCATACGAATAATTCATCGGGTACGGATTCCTCACGGCAACCGTACCAGATTGGACAAGGGATGACCGAGTCCATACGAACTTTGAAAGCGCATTTCAGAGGCAGATCCGGCACCTGAAGCGTCATAAGTACATACAGATCCGTACGTCATCTGGCTTGCACGTCCAGACCACTTTTGAAACTATCCAAGTTGCTCAGCAACTGAAACCCGAGGACCGTATTCCGCGTATGGCCAACGAGCTTCCAACTCAGAGCAATCCCACGCAGCGAGACCTGGCTTTCAAGACGTTTGGCGTCATGGATGCCGGCAAACAGGATCGCCGCTCCGTCATCACTTCGTTGATGGTCAACGGCACCATTCTCCTTCTCATCTTTTTGGCAGGGCGCTACGCGAAGAAGGTCGTTCATCGCGAGAAGCTGACCCGTCTCGATGCACCCATTCCAAAAGAACTGAAGAAGGAGACGCCACCAAAGCCGCCTCCAGTCAAACTGCCGAAGCCTCCCATTGTCAAGGTGGAACCGCCCAAGATCAAACTGCCGACCGTGGAAGTGCCGGAACCACCGAAGATTCCGCCGCCAGTGATGAAGGCAGCACCGATCCCGGTGATCGCGCCGGCACCGCCAAAAGCTGTCACACCGCCTCCGGCACCGAAGCCGGTCGCAGTGCAGATCGCGCAGGCTGCCTCCATCGCGAACAACAGCCCGCATCCCAGCGCCGTTCGCCTGGGTGACATGTCAAACCCGATCAAGAACACAAGCGGCCCCGCCGTGTCTCCGATCAATCTGGGTCGTGCGGGAGCAGCGGGGATGCCTGCGGGCAACACCGGTCTCGGTGCTCCGTCGTCCATCAATATCGCCGGATCAGGCTCACCGAACGGGTCAATGAACGGCCATGACAACGCACCTCACGCAATCAGGGGCCTGAACAATGGCGTTCCGGGCAGCAACGGTGCCTTGACGAACAGAACTGCCGGCGCTGTCGCGATCGCGCAGACCAATCCGGCTCCAGCGATACGTCCGGCTGTCCAGGCAGCTCCGGCGGCGGCGAAGTCAGCGCCGAAGGTGCTCTACAAGCCCCGGCCTACCTACACCGACGAAGCCAAGAACCTCCATCTCGAGGGGACGGTCTACGTGAAGATTCACGTGAGCGCAGGCGGTGCAGTGCAGGTCGTCGGCATCTCCAGCGGACTCGGTCACGGACTCGACGAATCAGCAAAGCAGGCTGTCCAGAATATGCGCTTTCAACCGGCAGTCCAAGACGGCCATCCCGTGGATTGGGACGGCGTCGTCAACATCAACTTCCAGCTCGCCGGTTAGGCACGCTGGCCTAATCGGTAGCTTCGGTGTCATCCTGTGCGGGATAGATCTGCCCGGGAATTCTGCCAAAGCAACTATCTAGATCACAGGAGTCACCCCTCATGATGAACCTCCGTAAACCGTGCATCGCCGGGCTTCTGCTCACCGCCATGGCTGTGACAGCACCCGCAGTGCATGCCGCTTCTCTGCCGCTCATCGGCAAGAAGAAGGCTAAGGATGACCTTCCAGCCAAAAAACTGACGCCAGCGCAGAGTCAGTTGATCGATAAGGCAATCGCCCGCGAGAAGGAAGTGGTCAAAGTCGTCAAGGAGCGTGCTCCTCTGGTCGAGACTTACATTCAGAACATGCGCCCGGATGCGGCACTCCTGCAGGTCCCCGCTTCGGACCAGCACTTCCTGGGCCGGGTCGACTTCAACCGGGTTATTGGCGATACCGCGTATGAGGTGAAGGCACCGCAGACCAAGCCCGCCGGCAAGTTCGGGCTGGGCCGCTTCAAGGAATCACTGGGCTACGTTACGAACCTGAACGCCAAGCTGCACCTCCAGTTCAACGAGGCCGGCTTTGTGCAGATGGTACTGATCGACTCCAAGGACTTCGACCGGCAGAACTACAAGTTCAACTTCGTCCGGAATGACTTCCTGGGCTCTGTGCCCACAATGGTCTTCGATGTGGAGCCCACTTCCAGCAAGGCACGAGGCCGCTTCTTCGGCCGGATCTGGATCGAGCGCCGCGGCGGCAACGTCGTCCGTTTCAACGGCTCGTTCGCCGGCACGGAAAAAGACTATCGCGAGTTCTACCATTTCGATTCATGGCGTACCAACGTGCAGGAGAATCTCTGGCTGCCGACCTCCTTTTATGTAGAGGAGAGCGACCCCAAGAGCCCCGAAAACACCGTCAAGTTCAAAGCGGTGAACCACATCTGGGGATACGTGCTGAAGGTACCCAACAAGGACGCGGAGAACGTCGATGTCGAGGTGCAGGGCGCGCAGGATGTCTCGCAGGACGCACAGGACAGTTCACCTCTCGGAGCACAGCGTCAGTGGGTTCAACAAGCGGAAGATAACGTCGTAGAGCGGCTCTTCCAGGCCGGCTTGCTGGATGCGCCTTCCGACTTCGACAAGATCATGGAGCAGATTGCGGGCAATATCCTTGCCTACAACAACATCCAGGTCGCCCGCCCAGTTCGGGTTCGCACCCTGCTCACAGAGCCTTTGGAGTCGCTGGCCATCGGCAACACTATCGTGGTCTCAAAGAGCCTCGTCGACACCACCGCCATCCCCGGCACCAACAATGAGCAGGTCAATAACCTGTACGCCATCATCGCTTTCCAGCTGGCGCACATCATTGAAGGTCACCGGCTCGACACGAAGTACGCCTTCAACGATCGCCTGCTGTTCCCGGACACGTCCGCGTTTGCTCGCATCCCGATGCACCATACGGACAAGGACAACGAAGAAGCGGCGAAGAAGACTGTCGAATTGCTACAACCCAAAGAGCTGCAGGACGCAACCAGCCAGTTCGGC
>CAXTSF010000114.1:0-6258 GCA_964246865.1 uncultured Terriglobus sp. | reverse complement strand
GTTCGGCCTTTACCTCGCACAGCTTCAGGAGCGTTCCAAGGCACTTACCGCTCTGAACGAGCCGATGATCGGCGACTCCCTGGTGAAAGATCCGAAGCTGAACACCTTCTGGCTGCAGGCCCTCATTGGGAAGGGTCAGAAGCTGGACATCAAGGATCTCAAGCAGAACGCAGCCATGCCACTCTCGTCGTTCCTGCGCTTTGATCCCTGGACCGATCAGGTCGTACAGCTTCACACTGCCTACGAACCCATTCTGTCCTCTCGCGACAAGATGCCGTTTGAGGTAACGCCGGTCTACTTCAAGCTGGCTTACTACAAGCCGCCGGTCGCACCGGATGCGGCGCCAGCCGCAGCAGCTGGTACACCGGCTACCGCTCCTGCTGCTTCACCAGCAGACGCCCCGGCCACGGCGGATCCCGCCCCCGCATCGGCGCCAGCGAGTGCGGCTGCTCAGCCCGCGGCAACGGGCACCGCCAGCCCGCAGCAATAAGCCTGAAGAGCAGTCAAGGGCGGCCCCGGTGCTTGGGCCGCCCTTTCTGTCTCTGCCTGCGCATCACCGCAGTCATGCGGCTGGCAGGAGGCGACGCCACTCGGACATACCTTCTTCGATGACGGAGAAAGACCGGATCGCATCCGCAGAGGAATCCTTGCTTAAAATTCGATATCTACACTCAGAACAGTCGACTGGCAGCGCGCGTCAGACCATCGCGTCACAGCATCGCGGGCCCAGACGGGTCCACCGATTCAGCCGCCGGTCATCAGCTTCAAGTGCCCTGCTGCTCGCCCTGCTTGCTGGGCTGCTCTGTGGCAAGTCATACGGTCAGGCGGTATCAACGGCAGCTCGCTCCCTTGACATCCAGGTTGGCGCTGCTTACGTGTATGACAGTCCCGACTACACGCCGGAAAAGTGGCAGGGCTACGGTCTGTATGCGACCATCGATTTCCGCCAGCATCTCGGGCTTGATCTGGAGATCCGGCAGGCGGGTTATAACTATCCGTACCCGGCGAACAGCTCAAACAATCCATCGTCAAACGCCTTCACCGTGAATGCCTACCAGCGCGATTACGAGGTCGGCCCGCGCTATGTTCGACATTACGGCAGGCTCAATCCCTACGCAAAAATCCTGTATGGGCGAGGCGTGCAGAACTTCCCCGAAGCTGTCTCTTCTGGAAGTAACGGGAGCTACTACAACGCGAATCTTGGCTACAACATGGCCGTCGCTGGCGGCGGAGTCGACGTCAATCTCGTACGGCGCGTGAATGCACGCGCGGACTACGAGTATCAACACTGGTTCAACTTTCCCAGTGCGGCGGCCGGCAGTTCGCTTTCACCCCAGCTCTTTACGCTGGGCGCTGCCTACCACTTCTAGAACCAGGGCATACGATCACATCCGAGCCAAGTTAGAAGTGGTACGCCACGCCGAGAGCCGGTGTCGAGATGACCTCATACGCATTCGTACTGTAGTTGCTGCCCTGCAGGCCCAGTGTCGGTGCCTTCACAAAGAAACCGCGATACTCCAGACGAAGGTCAAAACTCGGGCTGAGTTCATAGGCCACGCCGCCACCAAAGAGGCCACCAATACCTGTGGTTCGCTTAACATCCAGGCTTTGTGTACCGAAATCGCGCAGGGGGGAAAAGAACATCGCGCCGACACCTACCTCAACAAAGGGGTTGAAGCGGCGATAGTTGCGGCTGTAGACGTAAGCAACAGTGGCCTCCTGCTGCCGCGTGTGGACCCGGATCGCTGTCGGTTCGCCATGGCCGTTGAAGATGTCTGTGTACTGTGCGAAGGAGTAGTTCGCCTCCAGACCGCTGCGCGGGGTCAGAAGATAGCGATAGCTCACCAGGGCACCCAAAGTCGAATTGGTGTTCAGCCGGTTTGACTGACCGTTCACCTGAGGGGCAAAGACGCCCATACCGCTGATGCTCACATCCTGACGACTTTCCTGCCCATACCCGGTTGCTGTCGCACCTGCCAGCAACGCACACACCCACATCGTCTTCTTCATTCCGGAACCGAACCTCTGGACTCTATCTGCATCAGCCATCTCGCTATCGCCGTGGCCGACACGCACAAAATGCAATTGTACCTGTAGGACTCTGCAGAACCGCTCTTCGTAAGCGCTGCTTCGGCCTATCGGCCCCGAGCTGAACCCAGTCAACGTCCTCCTCTACCGTGCTCGCTCCGGCTCATAGAGATACGCGCCGCCCATTGAGGATGCATACGCCTCCACCTCTTTCAGAAAGCCAATCGCGGCATGCGACAGGGCCGCCTCCCGCCGGTACACCAGCCGCAACTTCCGTTCGAGCTGCAACTCCGTCACAGTCACACGCACCAGGCTTGCCTTTGCAAGTTCTCGCTCCACGGTCAGCGCGGGCACGAGCGCCACACCGTTGCCCATCTCCACAAAACGCCGCACCGCCTCCAACGAGGGCAATTCCACGCCGATCCGCAATGGCGTCCTGTAGCGCGCAAATGTTTCAAGCACCTTGGCCCGCTGCGGCGATGGGACATTGTGTGCAATAAAATTTTCGTCACCCAAGTCGCGCAAGGATACCGTCCGGCGCTTTGCAAGCGGATGTGTCGGATTGACAACAAATGCCAGCTCATCCCGGAAGACAACAATGGAGCGCAATCCAGGTGCATCCGGGCGGAAACTCAGAACGCCAATCTCCACCGAATGCGAAAGCAACTCATCGGCGATCCGGCTGCCAAGCGATCGCTGCACACTGACCTTCAACCGAGGGTTGGCGCGCCGGAACCGGTCCAGCATGGGAAGCAGATACAGGCAGGTGTACTCATTGGCCGCGAGATTGAGCCGGCCGCGGTGCAACGACCGAAGCTCGGCAAGCGCGGAGTTCGCTTCCAGCCTTAGATTCAGAAGCTTGTGTGCGTACTCTCGAAGAGTCTCGCCGGCGTCCGTCAGAGTTCCGTCCCGTGCCGGCCGCTGGAAGAGCAGCTCACCCAGTTCACTCTCCAGTTTTGAAATGGTCTGGCTCACGGCAGGCTGTGTCCGATGCAGGCGCAGAGCTGCGCGGGAGAAGCTTCGCTCCTCGGCGACCGCGAGAAAGGTCTCTAACGCAAACAGATCCACTCCATCTCCTCGAACATCATAAGAAATCTGAATCTACCTATCATCTGCCATAAGACCGCCTTATGTTTATACTTGGCAAGAGGCGGCAAATGAGCACGGCGAATAATCGCATCCTTTTTTTCGACACCACACTGCGTGACGGCGAGCAATCTCCAGGTTGCACCATGCATGCTGAGGAGAAGCTCCGCTTTGCGCACCAGCTTGCAATGGTAGGCGTCGACATCATCGAGGCTGGCTTTCCCATTGCATCCGACGGTGATTTCGCCTCTGTGCAGGCCATCGCTAGCGAGGTCCGGGGACCGCGTATCGCCGCGCTCGCTCGCTGCAAACAGGTCGACATCGAAGCGGCAGCGCGCTCACTGGAATCCGCTCCATCGCAGCGGATTCATACGTTTCTCTCCACCTCCGACCTGCACCTCGCGGCTAAACTGCAGATCTCGCGCGAGCAGGCCCTGGACCAGATCGCCTCCATGGTCGCACTTGCCCGCTCCTACTGTGACGACATCGAGTTCTCCCCCGAAGATGCCACGCGCACAGATCCGGAGTTCCTGGTGAAGGTCTGCGACGTCGCGGTGCAGGCTGGTGCTACAACACTCAACCTGCCCGATACCGTCGGCTACTGCATCCCGCAGGATTATGCCTCGATGTTCCTGAACGTGCGAAACCGCGTGCGAGGCATAGAGAACGTCGTGCTCTCAGCTCACTGTCACGACGATCTCGGACTCGCTGTCGCAAATACACTCGCGGCCATCGAGGCCGGCGTTTGCCAGGTCGAATGTGCCGTGAACGGTATCGGTGAGCGCGCCGGAAATGCCGCGCTTGAGGAGTTGGCGGCGGTCCTGACGGTTCGACGCGATGCCCTTCCCTACATACACAACATCGCTCTGAAGGAACTATTTCCGACGAGCCAGATGCTGACGCAAACCATTTCTTTCGGGGCTGCTCCCAATAAGGCCATTGTTGGCGCAAACGCCTTTGCCCACGCTGCCGGCATTCATCAGCATGGCGTGCTTTCCAACCCGCTTACCTACGAGATCATGACGCCGGAGTCGGTGGGTGTTCCGAAAAGTTCGCTGGTGCTTGGTAAGCACAGCGGACGTCGTGCCCTGGAGCATCGCCTGAAGGAACTTGGCTTTGACCTTACGCGTGAGGAGGTCGACGATGCCTATAAGCGGTTCACGACACTCGCTGACCACAAGAAGGTCCTGTACGACCAAGACGTCATCGCTCTTGTAGCGCAACAAGTCTCGCAGAAGCTCTCATTTTCCGTCAGCTGATACGGCGGGCGTTGATTGCCAGCCAATGTCTGGAGAACCATGCATCTGAAGATCGCTCTACTCGCCGGAGACGGTATCGGCCCGGAGGTCACGCAAGAGGCCGAGCGAGTGCTGAGTGCCGTTGCGCAGCTCGGCAGCCATACCGTCGACTATGCCCGCCTATCGATCGGCGGTGCGGCCATCGATGCGCACGGCACGCCGTTGCCGGATGCGACTCTGCAGGAGACACTGACCTGTGACGCAGCCCTCCTCGGTGCCGTTGGCGACAACCGCTTCCATGATCTGCCGCCCGGCGAGCGGCCCGAAGCCGGCTTGCTCCAGCTACGGGCCGCCCTGGGCGGCTTTGCCAATCTGCGGCCAGCCGTTGCGTACGGCGTACTCGCGCAGAACTCCCCGCTCCGCCCGGAGATCACGAAAGGGGCAGATATTCTCTTTGTGCGCGAGCTCCTCGGTGGCCTCTATTTCGGCCAGCCGCGGGCCTGGGACAAGACCACGAACCGCGCGCACAACACCATGATCTACACGCGCGACGAAGTCATACGCGTTGCCAGGGTCGCCTTTGAACTTGCCGCGAAACGACCGAAATGCAAGCTGACCAGCGTCGACAAGGCCAACGTGCTTGAGTGTTCTCAGCTCTGGCGCGCTGTTGTCACCGAAGTCGCAAAGGACTATCCAAGCGTCACACTCGAGCACCAGCTGGTAGATTCGATGGCCATCCATCTCATGACGCGGCCGCGCGACTTCGACGTGGTGCTCACGGAGAATCTCTTCGGCGACATTCTTTCCGATGAAAGCGGCGTCATCACCGGCTCGCTCGGCATGCTGCCATCGGCGACGCTGGGCGGCAAGGTAAATCTGTACGAGCCGGTCCACGGCTCAGCACCCGACATCGCCGGTACAGGCAAGGCGAACCCCATTGGCGCAATCCTCACCGCGGCAATGCTTCTGCGCTACTCCGCGAAACTCCAGCGCGAAGCCGAGATCATCGAGAGTGCCGTAATCCAGGTGCTCGAAGCAGGCTATCGCACTACCGATATTGCCCGTGGCAACGTCGCCGGCCAGCAGACTGTATCGACGACAAAGATGGGCCAATTAGTTCTCGATCAGGTCATTGCAGCCGCAGGAGTTGCAGCCTCTTAGGCCCACACAGACCTTCGCCGTCTTCTTGAGCGAAGCGCAAGATCTTGACGGTGATGAACGCAGATCACGACCAAATCGCTTCCCGCCGTTGCAGTTGAGGTAGACATGTCTATTCCGAAAACGATGTTCGAGAAAGTCTGGCAACGGCACCTCGTCGCCCATCCCGTAGGCGAACCCGCGTTGCTCTACATCGACCTGCAGCTGGTGCACGAGGTCACCTCACCGCAGGCCTTCGACGGCCTCCGCCTCGCAGGCCGCAAGCTGCGCCGTCCCGACCGGCACATCGCGACGGTCGACCACAACGTGCCCACCACAAGCGCACAGGATCGACTGGTGATCACCGATCAGATCTCTGCCGCGCAGGTAAACGCGTTGCGAAGGAACTGTGCCGATTTCGGTATCGAGTTCTTCGATGTGCAGGACGCCTCACAGGGCATCGTGCACATGATCGGCCCGGAGCTCGGTGCCACCAAGCCCGGCATGACCATCGTTTGCGGCGACTCGCACACCAGCACGCACGGCGCTTTCGGCGCACTTGCCTTCGGCATCGGCACCAGCGAGGTCGAGCACGTCATGGCGACGCAAACCCTGCCGCAGGACAAACCAAAGACCTTCCGCATCAACGTCGAAGGAGATCTCCCCTTCGGTGTCACCGCTAAGGACATCATCCTGGACATCATCGGCCGCATCGGCACCGACGGCGCGACCGGCCACGTGATCGAGTACGCCGGCTCCGCCATTCGCG
>CAXTSF010000113.1:7835-10718 GCA_964246865.1 uncultured Terriglobus sp. | reverse complement strand
ATGTGCACGGCTGGACGTGGTTCTATTTCATGAACGAGCATGTGCTGCGCTATTTGAACCTGCGTGTGCCGCGCGACTATGACACGGTGCCGCTGCCGCTGTTCTGGGGGCTGCTGCTGGTGTGGCTGCTGCCGTGGAGCGGGTTTCTGTTCCATGCAGTGAGTGCGGCACCGTGGAGGAAGGCAGCCCGCGCGGCATGGCCCTGGCATAACGGAGAGAGGTGGCCAGGGTCAGCACGCGACTTTACGCCGAGGGAGCGGACGCTGCTGCTGCTGCTAATCGCGTCGCTGCTGCCGATGTTGTTCTTTTCGTTCTCGACGCGGCAGGAGTACTACGTTCTGCCCGCTCTGCCGTTCTTCGCGATGCTGATCGGGGGATGGATGGAGGCGGAGGCGGCGGAGGCCGAGTCGATGCGGGTGCCTGCGCCGCTCCTGACGGCCGGGCAGCGCATTTCCGTGGTGCTGCTGCTGTGCGGGTCGGCTGCCGCGCTGGTGTGCGGGTTCCTGATCCTGCGCACGAAGGCACCGCCGCCCAACCTGGATCTCGCCTCCATGCTGAAGCAGAACCCGGGTGAGTATGCGCTGTCGTTTGGACATTTTCTCGACCTGAACGCACAGGCCATGGGGGCGTTCCGGTTGCCGCTCGCCATGACGGCGGCGGCGTTCTTTGTGGGCACGCTGGCGGCATGGTGGGCGCGCCGCGAGTACCGGCCGCATACGTCCAACCTGCTGCTGGTGGGCATGGCGGGTGTATTTCTCCTGGCGTCGCACATCGGTCTGGCGACATTTGCGCCGGTGCTGTCGTCGGCGCAACTGGCGTCGGCGATCCAGCCGGTGCTGCGCCCGGGCAACGTGATCGTCATCAACGACGAGTACGAGCAGGGATCGACGCTTGGTTTTTATCTTCAGCGGAGTGACGTTCACATTCTGCACGGGCATTCGGCGAACCTCTGGTACGGGTCCTTCTTCGCGGATGCGCCGGCGATCTTTGAGACGGACGAATCCATTGCGCGGAGATGGGCGGGCGTGCAGCGCGTCTTCCTGTGGACGGAGCCGGAGAAGCTGCCGAAGCTGCCGGGGCATGTCTTTGTGCTGCTGGAGAACGGCGGCAAGGAGATCGTGAGCAACAGGGCAAGCGACTACTGAAGCGGTTGCGCTGCTTGATTTGCGGACGCTTCCGCGGGAGATCTTACTGGCGGTGCACGGCTGAAGGATCGCCGGCGGATGCGGGGTTGGCGTTGCGGATGCGCTCCATGCGTCCGCTGCGCAGACGGAAGTGCTCGCCGCGCCAGATGACGTTATTGCTGGCGAAGCTCCATGCCCAAAGCAGCAGGGAGAAGGCGTCGCGCACGGGAAGCCAGAGAATGTCGCGGAGAACCTGGCCATCGCGCAGGACGCCAACACCGACGCTGAGGGCGAGGGTAACGCGGGCCAGCAGCACGAGGGAAAAGAGGGAGAAGCTCCAGAGGGGCGCGCCGGCAGCGACGATGTTGAGCACGGCCAGCGGCAGTGCGTAGGTGGGCAGCAGGCCGAGGTAGCTCCAGGGGCGAGCGTGCCGGACGGTGCGGGCCCAGCGGACCTGATGCTGCCAGAACTGCCCGGCGCTGTACTGCGGGACAGAGGTTTCGACAATCTCCGGCATGAGGACGACCTGGCCGCCCGATCGGTGGACGCGGACGCCGAGCTCGTAGTCATCGGCTACCTCATCGAGCAGGGCTTCCATGCCGCCGATGGAGGCGAGGGTGTCTCGCCGGAGGGCGAGTGTGCTGCCGAGGCCGAAGCGGATGCCACGCTCGACCATGCGGGCGGCGAGGAGGCCGGGCATGAACTCGGTGGAGATGCCGAGCGCCTCCAGGCGCGCCCCGAACGTGGGTTTGGGGGAAGTCCGGCCGAAGTAAGGAACAGTTGCCATGGCGACGCCGGGGGCGGTGAGTGTGGCGGCGATGGCCTCGAGGTAGCGCGGGCCGACGCGGATGTCGGCGTCATTGATGACGAGCACGTCGCCGAGTGCCTCAGGCACCATCTGGGCGAGGGTGCTGACCTTGCCGTTGAGGCCGAGGCGTGCCGGGCAATGGATGCGGCGGACTGGAACCTCCGGGAACTCGCGTTGCAGGCGGGCGATCTCTTCGTCGACGGTGCGGTCGGCTTCGGAGACGCCAAGCAGCAGTTCAAAGCGGCCCGTGTACTGCTGCCGGCAGACGCTGGCGAAGCTCTGGTACATGCCGGGATCGATGCCTTTGATCGGCTTGAGGACGGAGATGGTGGGCGGCGGTGCCTGCAAGGATGGAGTACGCACACGCGTGAAGACATGCGCGGCGACCAGGGCCATGACAAGGTAGCCGAGACCGACGAGCGTGAGAAGGGTTGTGAGGACTTCGACGGCTAGGGGCAAGGTCAGCATCATGTCCTGGTTGGCTTGCCGGACCGAAGCCATGGATTGAGTACCGGCACAGGGAGCCCCCGATAGTCCTTCGTGTTTCTTGTGACGACGGTCAGGTGGTGGCGCGCTGCTGTTGCGGCGAGAAGTGTATCGACGACGGTGCGGGTCCGGTCCGCAGAGAACTCTCCCCAGAGGCTGGCCGTTTCCGTGTCCACCGGCAGCACGCGGCCCTGGAAGCGCAATTCGAGATCGTCGATCCAGCGAGCCAGTGCTTGTGCGTCGATTGCGGTCTTCTGCTGTTTGATGAAGGCTCCGCGCCGAAGTTCGCCAAAGGTGAGCACGCTGAGGAAGAGAGAGGAAGGCCGGGAGCTCTCCAGGAAGTTTTTAGCTGCCGCGTGAGGCTGCTTTTTGTAGAACTCTGAGATCAGGTTTGTGTCCAGCAGAAAGCCTTCGTGCTTCATTACAGCTCGATGTCGCGGCCGCGGTCTGGATTGCGTGTGATGT
>CAXTSF010000113.1:0-7825 GCA_964246865.1 uncultured Terriglobus sp. | reverse complement strand
CACCAGGACCGTTCAACAAGAATTCCTTAAGATCAGGGCGGCGTTGTTTTAGCCGTTCGTAGTCCTCAACCGACAACACGACGGCTCTCGATTCGCCATGTTTCGTGATGATCTGCGGTCCGTGGGCCTCGGCTTCATTCAGCAGATCGCTGAAGTGATCGCGCGCCTGGTTGACCTGCCATGTTCCCACGTTCCCACCCCTCAGAACCAAGTATAGCCATAATCGTATGAGTTCTGTACATAGTCGCCAAGCAGGGCTACTCGTAGCGAAGGGCTTCGATGGGATTGAGATTGGCGGCCTTCCAGGCAGGATAGATACCGAAGATGAGGCCGATGGCGCACGAGACGGTAAATGCGGCCAGCACCCACCCGGCGGAGACCTGCGAGGACATGAAGAAGGTGATACCAAGGCCAAGGCCGCTGCCGACCAGAATGCCGACCACACCGCCGATGGCGCAGAGGGTGACCGCCTCAAGCGTGAACTGGAGCAGGATGGTGCGCTTGGTGGCACCGATGGCCTTGCGGACGCCGATCTCGCGGGTACGCTCGGTGACGCTGACGAGCATGATGTTCATTACACCCACACCACCGACCATAAGGCCGACGGCGCTGAGCCCGAACATGAGCAGGAAGAGGCTTCCCGTGATCTGGCTCCAGAGCTTGGTGATGGCGTCCGGGGAAAAGACGGCGAAGTTGTCTCCTGCCTCGTTTTTGACCTTGCGCCGGCGGCGGAGGGTTTCGCGGATTTCATCTTCGACCAGGCCGCGGTTTTTCTGGTCGTCGTATTTGGCGGTGATCCAGTAATCGAGGATCTCCGGATGCATCTGGTGGAAGGTGGTGATGGGCATGTGGACGATGTTGTCCTCGCCGTTGCGGCCGCCTCCACCGAAGGCGTCCTTCACCTTGTCCTGCACGCCGATGACGGTGAAGGTGCGGCCCTCGACGGTGATCTCTTTGCCGATGGCGTTGCCCTGGCCGAAGAGGTCCTCGGCGGTGTCGTGGCCCAGCACGGCAACCTTCGCTGCGCGATCCTGGTCGGCCTGGGTGTAGTAGCGGCCCTGTGTGAGCACGATAACGCTGACGTCGGTGTTGGAGGGCGTGGTGCCCTCGAGCGAGACGTTCTCCGACTTCAGGGCGTTGTACTTGACGGTGACGGAGCCCACGCCCCAGTTGAAGTTCTGGTAGCGAAGAGAGGGAACCACGCCAGCGACGTGCGGTAGCGTCTTGATGGCCTCTGCGTCGTCAAAGGTAAGCTGCTTGCGTGTGAGCATCTCTGTGGTGGGGCGAACGCCGATGACGGGGAAGCGGAAGATCCAGAGATTGTTGGTGCCCATGGCCTCGACCATGGAACCGACGCTGTTGTTGAGGCCGTTGATGACCGAGGAGATGGCGATCACGGTGGTGACGCCGATGACGATGCCGAGAATGGTGAGGCCGCTGCGGACCTTGTTGGCGCGCAGCTGGTCCAGGGCCATCTTTACGGGTTCTTTGATGTCGCTCCGGTTTACCGCCATCGTCCGACTCCTCTATGTATGTGCTGCTTAGGTATCCGCCCGAAGGGCGACGATGGGGTCAAGCATGGCGGCCTTGCGGGCAGGGTAGACGCCGAAGAAGATGCCCGTGCTGGTGGCCACAAACAGGCCGGCGAAGATGCTCCAGTAGGCGATAGAGGAGGGGAAGCCGAGCAGTACCGTGACGACCTGGGCAACGATGACGCCGGCTGCGACGCCGATAAAGCCCCCCACGAGTGCCATGGCCGCGGACTCCATCAGGAACTGCATCTGGATGTCGTTGCGGCGCGCGCCGAGTGCTTTACGAACGCCAATCTCGCGGGTGCGTTCGGTGACGCTGACAAGCATGATGTTCATGATGACGATGCCGCCAACCACAAGCGAGATGGCGGCGATGGCGACGGCGACCGCCTCAAAGCCGGAACTGATGCTCTTCCAGAGGCCCATAAAGGTGTCACTGGTTTCGATGGTGAAACTGTCGCCGCTGCCGAAGCGGTCATGGCGGGCAGCCCGCATGAGCACGCGTGCCTCGCCGCTGGCGTCCTCGAGGCCGGCGGTGCCACCCGCGGCCTTGGCGTAGAGGGTGACGGTCTTGGCGGTGCCGTAGCCTTTCTGGAAGGTTGCGAGGGGGATGGCGATCCAGTTGTCCTGGCTGCGGCCGAGGGTCTTGCCCTGCTTTTCGCCGATGCCGATGACAGTGTAGGCGGTGCCGTCGGCGCGCAGCTCCTTGCCGATGGGATCTTCCGCGCCGAAGAGGTGCTCCTGGACGTCGGCACCGATGAGGGCGACGTGGGCGGCGTGGTCATCATCGGCGGGGGTGAACGAGCGGCCCTGCACGATCGTCTGATTTTGCAGCTGCGGCATCTGCCAGGTGTTGCCGCGGATGTTGGTGTCGGTGCTGGACTGCTTGCCGTAGACGACCTTGCCGAGGGTGGTCTGTTGCGCGCCGATCGCGACGCAGCGGCGGCAGTTCTCCTCAAGGTAGTGGAACTCGGGGAGGCCGATGTTCTTGCGCTTCTGGTAGGTGAGGTACTCGGTGTAGGAGTTCAGGATGCCGGGAATTTTCGAGACGGTGAAGACATCCGCGCCGTAGTTGTTGACCTTCGTGGCGACATAGTTGTTGGCGCCGTTGACCAGCGTGACAACAGCAATCACAGCCGCGACGCCGATGACGACACCGATGAGGGTGAGCACGGTCCGCAGCTTGTTGGCCCAGAGCGACTGCAGGGCCAGCCTCAGGGCCTCTTTCCAGTTCATAGCCGCACCTACGTGGAAGCTTAGTGGAAAGTTCCGGGAGCGAGAAGGGTGAAATGGAGGAGAGGGGAAGAAGTTGGTCGAGGTGACGTTTATGAGACGAGGTTTGTCTACTCGTAGCGCAGAGCATCGATGGGGTCCAGGTTGGCGGCCTTCCAGGCGGGGTAGATGCCGAAGATGAGGCCAATGGCGCAGGAGATGACGAAGGCGGCGACGACCCAGACGGTGGAGAGCACGGAGGGGATGAAGAAGTGGAGGACGATGGCGATAGCGCTACCGAGCGAGATGCCGACGAGGCCGCCGATGGCGCAGAGTACCACGGCCTCCAGAGTGAACTGAAGCAGGATGGTTCGCTTGTTCGCGCCGATGGCTTTGCGGACGCCGATCTCGCGGGTGCGCTCGGTGACGCTGACAAGCATGATGTTCATAACGCCGACGCCGCCGACCATCAGGCCAACGCTCGAGAGCGCGAACATGAGCAGAAAGAGACCGCCGGTGAGCTGGCCCCAAAGCCGTGTGAGCGAGTCCGAGCCGAAGATGGAAAAGTTGTCGTCTTTGTCGACGGGAACGCGGCGCCGGGCGCGGAGCACCTCGCGCACCTCCTCCTCGACCACGGAGCGATTGCGCGGGTCGTCGTAGCGGACGGTGAGCCAGTAATCGAGGACCTCCGGGTGGAGGAGTTTGAAGGTGGTGATGGGGACGTCGACAAAGGTGTCCTGCTGATTTTTGCCGGAGCCGAGGCTTTTGCGTGGCTCGAGCGTGCCGATGACGGTAGCGGTAAGGCCGTCGACCTCGACCTCCTTGCCGATGGGATCGGTATCGGGGAAGAGCTCTGCCGCGGTATCTGAGCCGATCACGGCCACCTTGGCGGAGCGGTCCTGCTCCTCCTGGGTCCAGAAACGGCCGCGGTCGAGTGACAGGTCGTTGACGACCTCCACGAGGGCGGAGTCGCCGCCGAGAGCGACATTCTCCTGCTTGCGGCCGCCGCTCTTGGCGGTGGTCATGCCGGCACCGAAGGCCTCGAAGTTCTGGTAGCGCAGGCTGGCCGCGGCCGCCTTGACGTGGGGCAGGCCGTTGAGCGCGAGCATGTCGTCGTAGGTGAGCTGCTTGCGGGCGAGCTCCTCCGGCGTGGGCCGCTTGCCGAAGACGGAGAAGCGGAAGACGATGAGCGAATTGGAGCCGAACTGGGCGATGAAGCCGTTCACCTTGGAGTTGAGACCGTTGATGAGCGACGACATAATGATCACGGTGAGCACGCCGATAACGATGCCGAGCACGGTGAGGCCGCTGCGCAGCTTATTGGCACGCAGGGTGTCGATGGCGATGGTGATGGTTTCTTTCGTGTCGGATAGTCGCATGGGAGGACCGTTGTTCTCGTTGCTGTTGCTGTCTTGTTGCTGTCGTTGTCTTGTTTAGCCGTTAGGAAGAGCCAAGTGCGTTGCCGGTGCGATCCGGGAGAGACGAGGGGGTTGGACATCCATGGTGTTTCTTACATCTCCCGCAACGCCACGATCGGATCGAGCAGGGCGGCCTTGCGGGCAGGATAGACGCCGAAGAAGACGCCGACCGCCGCCGCGACGACAACGCCGACGATGACGCTCCACCAGGCGATGCTCATGGGGAAGCCGGCGAAGGTGGAGATACCGAAGCCGATGCCGATACCGGCGAGAACGCCGACAAAGCCGCCGGCGGTGGACATGAGCCCGCTCTCGATGAGGAATTGCAGGGTGATGTCGCTGCGGCGCGCACCAAGGGCCTTGCGGATGCCGATCTCGCGGGTGCGTTCCGTGACGCTGACGAGCATGATGTTCATGATGACGATGCCGCCGACGATGAGGGAGATGGCGGCGACGGGGATGGCGATGGCGCCGAAGAGGCTGGTGATGCTCTTGACGAGGCTGAGGAAGGTATTGCTGAGGTCGAGGGTAAAGCTGTCGTCCTCGCCCAGCCGGTCGTGCCGCGAGCTGCGCATGAGGCTGCGGACCTCGTCGCCGGCGCGCTCCAGCGGGAGGCCGGTGCCGGCGGCCTTGACGTAAATGGTGATGGACTTGGCGGTGCCGTAGCTCTTCTGGAAGGCAGTGATGGGAATGTCGACGTAGTTGTCCTGGCTGCTGCCGAGCGACTTGCCCTGCTTCTCGCCGAGACCGACGATCGTGTAGGGCGTGCCGTCGACGCGGATCTCGCGGCCGATGGGATCTTCGCCCTTGAGCAGGTTCTCCTGGATGTCGGTGCCGACGATGGCGACGCGCGTGGCGTGCTCCTCTTCGGTGGGGGTAAAGGCGCGGCCCTCGACGATGTTGATATTGCTGATGACGGGCATGCTGGCGGTCCAGCCATTGATCTGGACGCCGGTGGCGGAGTCCGTGCCGCTCTTTGCCGAGCCGCTGGCGAACTGGCCCGCGCCCACGGAAATGCAGGTGCGGCAGTTCTCCACGACGTTGCGGTACTCGTCCAGGGTGAGATTCTTACGCTTCTGGAAGCGCTGGTACTCGTCGTAGCTGGTGACGACGGCGGGAATTTTCTTGACGGTGAAAACGTCGGAACCGTAGCGGTTCAGCTTCTGGTCAACGTAGGCGTTAGCGCCGTTGACGAGGGTGACCACCGCAATCACGGCGGCGACGCCGATGACCACACCGATCAGCGTCAGCACGGTTCGGAGCTTGTTGGCCCACAGGGACTGCACGGCCAGCTTGAGTGCCTCTTTCCAGTCCATTTGCTCGTTTCCCTGCCACTTTCAGCCTACGCCAAAGGCTTATGGGCGTTCCGGCTGCCGTTCAGGCATTTCCTGTGACACGGATCGGATAGCCTAGATGATTGATGAGCCTGCTCAAACCTGCGCTTTGGCGCAATGGCGTCTACGAAAATCCTGTGCCGACGACGGTCGGCGTGTTGGGTAAGCTGCCCGCTATGTTTCGGCACCTTATCTTTGGCAGGGAGGAGCGCGTGCCGCGGCAGCAGATGGGACCGTTCCGCACGGCGACCGAGGCGTTCGCGCGTCCGCCGGCATCGGGTTTGCGGGTGACATGGCTCGGCCATTCGTCGTTGCTGGTGGAGATGGACGGGACGACACTGCTGATCGACCCGGTGTTCTCTGATCGTGTGTCGGTCTCGCAGCGGTTTGGGCCGAAGCGCTTCTATCCGCCGCCGCTTACAATTGCCGAGCTGCCGCAGCTCGATGCGGTGCTGTTGACACACGACCATTACGACCATCTGGATACGGGCTCGGTGCGGCAACTGGCGGAACGGACGCCCCTGTTTGTGTGTTCCGAAGGCGTGGAGACGCACCTGCGCCGCTGGGGTGTCACGACGGCGGTAGAGCCGATGAACTGGATAGACAGCTTCATCGTTCCTTCGGCGAGCGAGACACCGCTCATGCTGACGGCGCTGCCGGCGCGGCATTTTTCCGGCCGCGGACCGAAGCGCTTCCGGACGCTGTGGTCGTCGTTTGTGCTGCACACGAAGGCGCACCATGTGTACCACGGTGCGGACTCCGGGTACTGGCCGGGTTTCGCCGAGATCGGTGAGCGCTTCGGGCCATTCGACCTGGCCACGCTGGAGATCGGCGCCTTCGACCCGCTGTGGCGGGATATCCATCTGGGGCCGGACGGGGCTCTGCAGGCCGCGCAGGAGCTGCGGGCGAAGGTTCTGATGCCGATCCACTGGGGGCTGTTCAACCTGGCGTTCCACGACTGGTTTCAACCGCCGGAGCGGATAACGGAGATCGCGGATGCAGCTGGGATGCCACTGCTGATGCCTGTGCCGGGTGTGCCTTTTGAGTTCAGCGGTGAGGGCGAGAACAGCCTGTGGTGGCGGCCGTATCTTGGATAGCGATTCTTGAGTAGAAATTCTGGGATAGCGATCTTGGATAGCGATTCTGACGGAAACCTGCCGGATCTGTGCTGTCCGGTTCCGGTGGCAGCCCTCCGCTATGATGAAAATGTGGGGGCTGCCCCCGCTTCCTTGCAGCCGGTTGTAGCGTTCTGCATCGTAAAACAGGCAGGAGAGGCAGTTTGCCTCCGCCAGCCCCGAAACGGCTGGCTGAGTGGTGTCAGGCATTGGCCTGCGGAAGACGCTTCACCACAGGAAGCGAGAAAGAGCGTAGCGGCGTGTCCCCCATGGAATTTCATATCTCTCGTGCCGTACGTGAAACGCTGGAGGTTGACGACCTCCTGTTCAGCTACACGGGCAACGTTGTGTTTGCGAACGTGGCGGCAAGCCGAAGGCTTGCACAGAAGCTGAACGCGGCCCGGCTGGAGAGGCTCCGTGCCGGCGAGGCCGCCGCGGAGCTGCCGCCGGAGCGCACGGTGCATGCCGGGGCGCTGTTTGCCATGGGCCTGATCGACGAGCTCAACCATGCGCTGATCGACCGTTACCGGAGGGAGATCGACCCCGCGGTGCTGACGGAGGCGCTGCGCTGGTTTGAGGCACGCCTGAAGACGCAGCTGGCGACGGCGGGTCATGCTGAAAGCGGCGTGGAAACGCTGCTGCTGGCCTTCACGGAGCAGTTTCCGAATACGGCTGTGTTTCGCGGGGAGATTGCGGCGGAGGAGTGGCTGGCCGGCAGCACCGGAGGCGTGCCGCACCGGGAGGCGGCGCTTGAGGAGATGCTGCTGCTGTGGCTGAGCAATGCGAATCCGGCGTTCCAGCCGTTTTGCGAGCTGTTCTCCGACAGCGGACTGCAGCAGCAGCCTGCGTACCAGGCGGTGACCGGGGCGTTCCCGAGCTACTTTGAGACTCGTCCAAAGCTGTCGCCGGAGGTGGGCAGCCTGCTGGATGCGTTGCGCGCGCCATTCCTGGCTGCACCGGACTCGTTAACCGGACAGCTCGACTTTATCCGCACCCACTGGGCGAAGTATCTGGGCGACAGCGTGCGGCGGGTGCTGCTGGCCATCGATACGCTGCGGGAAGAGGATATCGCCATCTGGATGCAGTTCCATCCGGCGGGCCCTTCGCGGCACCGGCATGGTGCGTTTGGAACGGCGCAGGAGGGCTTCGAAGGCGATGAGTACATCGGCTTCGACGACCAGTATGAGTGGGTCACTGGTCCGGACGGCACCCGT
>CAXTSF010000112.1:4301-10730 GCA_964246865.1 uncultured Terriglobus sp. | reverse complement strand
CCGGCATCCTCAGCGAAGCGAAGGACCCCAACACCGGTCAACCTTCCACAGTCATCTCGCCTCCTCCGTCCCAGGCGCTGGGAGCCACACTCCCAACCCATCCAACGGATGGCCTCTCCCTCCGCAAGCTCCCCACGTCTCCCGCCGAACCGCTCCGCCTTGAAATCGAGAACTTTCTCCATGCCGTCCGTACCCGCACGGAGCCGCGCGTCACGGTGGGCGCCGCCCGCGCCGCCCTGGCACTCGCCCTCGAGATCAATCGTGCCATCGCAGAACACGCTGGCCGCACCGGCCTGCTCTAGGCTCTAACGCCGCCGTTTCCGTCGCTCTGCCGGCACAGCTCCCGCCGTCCAGGTCTGCGGCTGCCCACCCCCCCACCGCCGCTCCGCTATCATCGGCCCACTCGCGTTCACTGGCATGCCGTCGCCCAGCGGAGGAAGCGCCTCCGCCATCCTCCTCGCGACCTCCCCTGAGGCATAGCTCAACTGATACCCGGAGCTCCGCAGGATCCCTTTGACCAAATTCGCACCCGGCGGAAAGGAATCGTCCATCGCACGGTCGAATGTCTCGTCATTCGCGGCGGCGCTGACCAGCAGCTCTCCACGCTTTATCGAATCCGCTCCTGCCTCCCCGGTCAGATAAACCGGCCACACAGCAGGTGAAATCTTCTCCGGCACGGTCCGTAGCTCACTTGGCCGCGCAGGCACCTTCGGAACTCCGGAAATCTCGCACCGGCACTCCATGAGCACACCCAGCGTGCCGCCGCTTTGCGGCCCAGGGCTCCGGTCCAACTGGACCGTTGACCTCCCATCTACGCGCAACTCTGCCGGTATCCGTTGCGAGAACAGCCGAAGCCACTCCGTCCAGTACTCTGGCGCACCCTCGCGCCTGAGGTGAACCTCCGCTGTGCCCCAGTCCATGGTCGTCGGAATCTCCGCCGTCACGTTCACTTCGCCCAACCCTGATCCCGCGGCAGTCTCCTTCTTCGCCGCCAACAACGACAGCAATGTCGGCCCACTTTCTTCGGTCGGAATCACACACCGGATATCGCGAATGCTGTGGAGCACGCCCGTCGCCCTCCCCTCGCAATGGGCATCCACCTGCAACGAGTGCGCAGGCACAAAGTCTGCCCGTCTCACCTCACGGAGGAACACATCCGTCTTCAGCGTCGCATCTTCCAGCCTCCCTTCCAGCTCTGCGGATCCGCTCATCTCTCCTCGCCAGCCGGCATCCGCGCCCGTCATCATCTTGCTCGCCTCACCCAGCGGCGTCGGCTTCCAGTGCAGGTGAAGCGCCACCGCAGCCGCCGGCAGGTTAACCGCCCGTCCCAGCGTTCCCTCCATCTGCAACTCGCCGACATCGCTCACGTCCGTATCCGTGCGCACCGGCTTGCCTGCCATGCGGATATGCCACTCATCCGGCGAGGGTAGCCATAGCGCAAACGTCGCGCCGGTTACGCTGAACGGCAGCTTGTCCTCGCCCATCTTGATGTTCACTCGCGCATCCGTGGCCTGGATATAAGGGAAGCGTGGCGCATAGCTCGTGCCCCGCTGCGCCGTCGGTGCTGTTTGCAGCCGCGACGCCTGCGTCAGGACGCCAGCCAGGTTCCACTCGCCTCCTCGCGCGTGCACCAGATTCACGCTCGGTGCCTGCAGATCTATCCGTGAAATCTCCACCCGCCGCCGCCATAACGACCCCAGTCGCAGCCGCGCCTCCACCCTGTTTGCACGCAGTGCCGGCTCCGCACCAAAGTGCGGGTCTTCCGTTACCACAAAGTTCTCAATGGTCAACCCGGGCAGGGGCAGCAGATGGAATTGGATTCGGTCAAAGTGGACCGGCCGCCCCAGCACACCGCTCATCGCCACGGTGATGCGGCGCTGGTATCGCCCCAGCTGAAGCAGCGGCGGCAACACCGCCAACAGACTCAGCAGCAAAATCCCAACCATCGCCAGCAGTACCCGCCGCGCGCCTCGCGCACGAAGCTCCAGCGCCAGCTCCGCCGTTTCTTCCATGAGCTACCGCACCAGGTGCATCGTTCGCTTCCACCGTGTCTGGTCGAAGAAGTGCAGCGCAGTGTGGCCCATCCATGCCACCGTGTTTACCAGACCCGTCTTGTCACTCTGATCTGATGGCGTCTGGAAAGACCAGTACACAAACATGGGCCGCCCTAGAAGATTCGCCTGCGGCACAAACCCCCAATAACGGCTGTCCAGCGATTCGGTCCGGTTATCTCCCATCGCAAAGACATATCCCGGCGGCACCACTAACTCACCATTCTGGATATGGTTCGGCAACTCTACCTGCCACGTCGCCGTCACGCCAGGATCATCCGGCGGTGCCTTTGGGAAATCATCGCGATACGGTTGATAGACGTGGTACGGATTCCCATCGTTTGCCGGCATAGAGACCTGTGGCTCGTTCAGTCGTTCGCCATTCCGGTACACCACCCCGTGCTCGAGATGAATGCGATCCCCCGGCAATCCCATCGCCCGCTTTACCAGGATCAGGTCCGGTGTCTCCGAGTTCGGTTTCACAAACACAATCACATCGCCGCGCCGCACCGGCCGGTAATGCACAAGGGGCATCCACCTCGTCGCAGGTGCCAGCGTCACCCTGTCCACCAGCACATGATCCCCAATCAGCAGCGTGCTCAGCATGGAACCCGACGGAATCACATAATTCTGAAACAGAAATGTAATCGCAAACAGCCCGGCCACCAGCACATAGGCCATCCCGGCCAGCGACTCCGGTAGCGTCTCCCGTCGCTCCTCTGCCGCGCCGCTCGCTGCAACTTGGCCTGAAATCTCGGGCTCCACTCTCACCGTCTCCGCCACATCTCACTCCCGTCCGGCACAGCCTCTTCCGGCAACTCCACAGGCCAACAGTGTACTGCCTTCACGAAGCCTGGACAGCTCGGCTGCCCCACCCTCATCCTGCTCGGGTGCCTCCTTTCGCGAAGCTAACCTCCGCCAGCGCAAGCGCTCCGTCGTGCGCGGCCACGACTCACCGCAGCACCCGCAAACATCGCCGCCAGCGCACCGCCTTCCACCCGCCATGCTCACGATCCAGCGAGATCGACACCAGCATCGGCTCACCCACCACGCCCGCGCGCGGCACCCAACCCCAGAAGCGGCTGTCGATGCTGTCGTTCCGGTTATCTCCCAGTACGAAGTAGCTTCCGGAGGGCACAACGGGACTGCTCGTCGCCATCCGCCGCAACTCGATCCACCACGCTGCCTGCACCTCCGGGTCTGTCTCCAGCAGCGACGGAAACTCATCCCGGAAGTGTGATCTGCCTCCGCCCTGATACCCCGCAAAGCTCTCCCGTTGCGGCACCCCGTTCAGTATGGCGACCCCCCGGTGCATCCGGATCGTGTCTCCCGGCACGGCAATGACGCGCTTCACCAGCAGCTTGCCTGGCTGCACCGGGTAATGGAACACCAGGAGGGACGCGCGTTCCGGATCGCGGTACGGCAACAGCCAGCCCCAGTGGCCCGCGGGCGCAAACACCTGCTTATTCGTCAGGACGAAGTCCCCTACCAGCAGCGTTCGCTCCATGGATTCGCTCGGAATCTGGAACGGCTGCACCAGAAACGTGATCGCAAACAGGGCCACTACCGTCAGTTCTGCCCATGACGCCAGTACGGTACTCAACGCGTGTGTTGCCGCCTGTCGTCTCTGTCGCTGCGCGGGCACCGGCCTGCGCCGCGCCACCGGCGGCACCCCCGCTAAGCTCTCCGGCGCCCTGCCCGTCTGCAAACTCAAACCGCCTCACCCGGTGCAATCTGCTCATATGCCCGGTGCGCCGCATCTTGCTGCGCCGCCTTTTTGCTCAGTCCGGAGCCCTGCGCCACCACAGCATCCTGCACCAGCACCTCCACGGCAAAACGCTTGTTGTGGTCGTCGCCGCTCTCCGCCACCGTCCGGTAGCCCGGCTGGCCCATCCGCCGTGCCTGCAGCAGCTCCTGTAGGGCCGACTTCCAGTCGCCGATCACCCCGCCAAACCGCGCACCCTGCGCCGCCGCCCTCTCCAGCTCCGGTAGAGACGGCGTGAAGATCTCCCGCTCCGCAAAGCTGCGCACGGCCGCGAGCCCCTCTGTTCCGGCATCCAGGAAAATAGCCGCGATCACTGCCTCGACTGTGTTCGCCAGCAGCGCCGGTTTCGTCCGGCCACCGCTGCTCTCCTCCCCCTTGCCCAGGTGCAGTGCCTCGCCTAAGCGCAGCCGTGCTCCCACCTCGCCCAGCTTCTTCCGGCTCACCAGCATCGCGCGCATCCGTGTCAGGTCTCCTTCGCGCCGGTCGGCAAACCTCCGGAACAGCAGCTCCGTCATCGCCAGCCCTAGCACCGCGTCGCCCAGGAATTCGAGCTGCTCATTGTCCTCAGTCGTTTTATTCGGCGATCCGTCTCCCTGCTCAAACGCAAGCGAACTGTGTGTCAGTGCCAGCCGCAGCCGGGCTAGATCAGTGAATCGATAGCCTAACCTCGTCTGCAATGCTCGCTCTGTAGCTTCTGCACCAACCAGCTCCGCCATGACTCCAGTGTAGCCATCCCATGTCATCGAAACACCCGTTTGGCCGACCCCTGGTTGGCCCGGTGTAGACCGAAGAGTTCGGTCGCAGTCAGTTGGGCGACCGCACCACACCTAATCGGTTCCGCTCGCCCACGGCACGAGATACAAGAGCTTTGGATTGGAGATACTTAGGAAAAGAACGATGGCGGAACTCACGGCACGTTCAAATGTTCCAAAACGAAGATACAGGCTCCCAAAAGAAAGCAGGCACAGGCTTGACCTTCGTACTCAGAGAAAGCATAGAATCGGGCCCGCACGAGATCTCGTGTAAAGGTGTGTTCCCTATGCATAGGCACTCCCTCCATTGCCGCTCCGAGTCTATTCCGCCGGCCTTCACCAGCCCTAACAGGATTTGCAGATTTGTAACAAATGCGGCTGTTCTAGCTGCGGTTGTCACAGCAGCAATGCAGTCTGCATCATGCCAGGCCGTCAATGTACTGACTCAGCACAATGACCTCGGTCGATCCGGCGCTAACTCCAACGAGGCTATCCTGAATACCGGCAACGTCAATGGAAACAACTTCGGCAAGCTGTTTTCTCTCCCAATCGATGGTTTCACTTATGCGCAGCCCCTTTATGCCTCGGGCGTTACCATCCCTGGAAAGGGAACGCACAATGTCGTGTACGTCGCCACTGCACATGACAGCGTCTATGCTTTTGACGCGGATTCGGGCGCAGCCTACTGGCATGTTGCGCTCGGCACTCCCGTGCCCAGTTCGGTCATCAACACTCCAAACATTCAGGTGGAAGTGGGTATTATCAGCACGCCAGTGATCGATCTAGGTAGCGGAACCATCTACATCGTTGCTAAAACCTATGAGAATAGCGTCCAGATCTTCCGTCTGCACGCTCTCGATATCACCACTGGCGTGGAAAAGTTTGGTGGCCCTGTTCAGATATCCGCATCGATCAGTGGCTCTGGAGCCGCGAGCAGTGGGGGTGTCGTTCCTTTCGTCGCAGCCCAGGAAAATCAGCGGGCTGCGGTATCCCTCATCAATGGCGTTGTTTATCTCGCGTTCGCCTCTCATGAAGATCACGATCCCTATCACGGCTGGTTGCTTGGCTACAAAGCCGGCACCCTGCAACAGGTTCAGGTCTTCAACGTCACCCCCAACAGCGGTGAAGGTGCCATCTGGATGGGCGGCCAGGGTCTTACCGCTGATTCCTCCAATAACCTCTACCTCATCACAGCCAACAGTGCCCGGTCCACTGAGAACGCTCCCCTCGACTACGGTCAAAGCTTCCTCAAGTTAGTGCAAAACGGAAATACGCTGAACGTCGCAGATTACTTCAAGCCCAACAACTACGACAGCCTGAATGCCGGGGATCAGGATTTGGGATCGACAGGCTCGTTCACGATTCCAGGTACAAGCTACATCGCAGGCGGCAGTAAAGGTGGGAAGTTCTATGTTGTTGATACCAACAACATGGGTAAGCTAAATACGTCTGCAGACCAGGCCGTTCAGGAGTTTCAGGCTGGTAACGGCCTCTGGGGCTCGCCCGCCTTCTGGAACAACACCATGTATATCTGGGGAAGGAGTGATACGCTTCGGGCGTACGCCTTCTCCGGCGGCCGCTTTGTCACTTCTCCCACCTCACAAGGTGCCTATGTCACAGGTGGCGGCCAGACCAGCGGCTCGGTATCCGTCTCTTCCAACGGCACGATTGCAGGCACTGGTATTGTTTGGGCGACGGCACCAGCTAACGATCCTGATCACGTGACCGTCGCAGGCAATCTCTTCGCTTACGACGCTGCCAACCTAAGCCATCTTCTCTGGAGCACTGCACAAAACACCGCCCGCGACGGTTTCGGCAACTATGCAAAGTTTGTCGCTCCGACCATCGCCAACGGCAAAGT
>CAXTSF010000112.1:0-4291 GCA_964246865.1 uncultured Terriglobus sp. | reverse complement strand
AGGCCAGGTCGCCGTCTACGGCCTGCTCCCATCCGGGGGATCGGCCAATCTGATCGCCAACGGCACCTACACCATCACAAATAACTACAGCCATCTGGTGATCGACGACCCTGGTGCCTCGAAGGCTCAAAGCACCGTGATGATCCAGTACACCCCCAATAACGGTGACAACCAGAAATGGAAGCTCAATAACCTTGGCAATAACATCGTGACACTCACCAACGTCGCCAGCGGGCAGGTGCTCGAAGTCACAGGAGCCTCCAAGGCCAACAGCGCACTTGTCGATCAGTATCCATACCAGGGTAAGCCATGGCAGCAATGGAAGATCATCTCCGTCGGCGGTGGCTACTACGAAGTCACGAACGTCAACAGTGGACAGGCTCTCGATGATGACGGCCAATCCGGAACCGCGGGAGCCAAGATCGATCAGTACCCCTACAAGGGTGTTACCTGGCAGCAATGGAGTTTCAACTAAGTTATAGATTCCTACTCACGACTCACAGGCCGCTCAGAGTGCCCTAGGCCTCTCTGAGCCGCATGAGCATTTTAGTGTCATTCCTCACTTCGACCTTTTGGCCGCAAGGCCGATCTGTTCCCTCTTCCTCGAAGCTTGTAACATCTGGAAGCACGATTGCTGAAACGGTGCGGAAGAGCACTATTTTCGGTGGTCCGCCCCGCCTGGAACTTTGACCTGGTGTTGCCGGGTAAGGCTTTCGCGCGCAGGGAGAGAACGTTCAGACGGGGTGGAGATGAGGGTTCGTGTTGCTGTAAGTTGCGTTCTACTGGTGGGTCTCGGGATAGGTGCGCGAGGGCAGGGATGGCAGCCGTCGCCAGGGCACGTGCAGGTCCGGATATGGCCAGGAACAGCACCGGATTCCCGGCCTGCCGGCGGTCCGGAAAGAACGGATCTGGTGTCGAAGGAAACCGTGGCAGGCAGGCCGTGGCTTGCGGTCAACAATGTTTCAGAACCGGCCATGACCGTCTACCCGCCGAAAGGGAAGAATACGGGAGCAGCGGTCGTGGTCTTCCCGGGCGGGGGATACGAGATCCTGGCGATCGATCTCGAAGGTACAGAGGTTTGCGATTGGCTGACAGCCAACGGCGTGACGTGTGTGCTCCTGAAGTATCGCGTGCCGGCGCCAAGATCAGCCCCGCATTGGGGAGCCTATCCGCAATCGCCGATCGCGCTGCAGGACGCGCAACGGACGATCAGCCTCGTGAGGCACAGGGCGGCGGAGTGGCGGGTAGATCCCCACAGAATCGGGGTGCTTGGATTTTCAGCAGGTGGGCATCTCGTTGCGGCGGTAAGCGTGCATGCCGGTCAGCGCTTGTATCCGGCTGTGGACGCCGCCGACAAGGAGAGTTGCCGGCCGGACTTTGCGGTGGCGATCTATCCGGGGCATCTCTCATTTGGGAAGGCGTCGCTTCGATTGAACCCGGATATTCGTGCGCACATTTCGCGAGAAACCCCGCCAACGTTTCTGCTGCAGAACGAGGACGACCATGTTGACAGTGTTGAGGATGCACTCTCGTACTACGTCGGGCTGAAGCAGGCGGGCGTACCGGTGGAGATGCACCTCTATGCGCAGGGCGGGCATGCCTTCGGGCTGCGGAGGACAACGTTTCCGGCTACGGAGTGGCCGGCGCTGGTCGAAAAATGGATGCATACGATCGGTGCTCTCCCGCGGTGAGCCCGCGGACTGGGATCCCGTCGTCTTTCGCGCAGTCCATCAGTAGCGTAAGCGGAGTCCCAGCTGAACATTCCGCGGATCGCCCGCAGCCGTGGGCTGTCCAAAGCCCGGGGCGGCAGGCCCACCATAGGCCCCGGTGCCGAACACAGCATTGGGCACCAGGTTGTTGCGATGATTGAGAGCGTTGAAGCTCTCGGCCAGAGCCTGGAGGTGGACCCGTTCGCCGATGGCAAACTCACGGGAGAGCCGGCTGCTGAGTGTAAAAAGACTGAAGCCCTGGCCGGTGTTGCGTGGGATGGTGGCACCGGCGAGAGCCTCGGTGCAGGGATTGGCGCCTGTAAGCGTATAGCCGGGCAGGCAGGGCCGCTGGACAGTGCCCTGGCGGGTGGTGGTACCGGTGACCACGTTGAGCGGAGGCGCGGAGTAGAACTGGAGAATGCCGCCGATCTGCCAGCCGTTGCGGAGCCGCTCTGCAAGGGTGTGGCCGGACGTCAGCGGCGTATGGACGGTGCTGTCCACGACCAGGCGGTGACGCTGATCGTCGTCGGAGCGGCCACGGTCCTCACCGGGAAAGAAGTTGTCCGTGGGCGCGGAGAAAAAGAACTCCCCAATGTCGTCGATGGCTTTGGACCAGGTATAGCTGAGGCGGGCGCTCCCCCAGGACGCGGGCCGCTGCACAACGGAGACGGCGAGGCCGTCGTAATAGGAATCGGCGTTCGACTCGTAAGCGCGCAGGTTGCCGATGGCGGGTTTAGGTCGGCTGCCATCGGGACGGATGTTGTTGTTGGTGGTCGTGCCAAGGTGCATCCCGCGCACGTGCTGATAGCTGAGAGCAAAGGAGCTGCTAGAACCGATCTGTTGTTCGATCTCGGCGCTTGCTTGCAGGGCGTAAGCATTCTGGATGTGGCGGTCCATCACGGTGTATGCGATGGGCACGCCAGAGGGAGGTGCAGTGGCGATGCCGGGGAAGGTGGGCGCGCCGGGCTGCCCGGGCGAAAAGGTGTAGCTGAGCAGGCGCAGGTGGGCAGGATCGATCGTGTTGCCGGCGGAGAGCAGCGCATTGGCAAGACCACGGAGAGGCACACGGTCGTAGAAAAGGCCGAAGCTCCCACGGACCGTGGTGCGGCCATCGCGGTCCGGCGACCACGCGAGACCGATACGCGGTGAGACATTGTTGGTGTCGGTCGCGATCGTCCTCAGCCACTGCAGGTCGTAGCGCACGCCGAGGTTCACGGTGAGGCGCGGTCGCAGCTTCCACTGGTCCTGCACGTAAAAGCCCAGGTTAGGGTTATTCTGCGTGACGGCAGAGGAGCCGCCGACGCCGATGGTCTGCAGGAAGCCCTGCGTGTTGTACCGGCCCGCAAGAAAGCTGGCGAGCGAGGCAAACACATAGCCGCCCCGCAGGTATTGCGGCTGGTCAAAGGTGTCGCGGTTGAAGAGGAGGTCGGCACCGAGCTTGCCGGTGTGCGCGCCCCGTGTGCCGGTCAGGTTGTCGACGATCTCATACAGGTCGTTGTTCCGTGCGACAGGCGAGGTGGAGAAGCGGCCGAAGGTGGCGACGCCGGAGATGATGACGTTCGGCCCGTTGTTGTCATTGGGTGGTGCTGCGAGGTGGTCGCGTGTCCACTGCGCGCGGGTTTCGTTGACGAGGTTCGATGAGGCAGTAAAGACGTCGCTGAGCGCGACGGTGTTGTTCGTGTCGCGCAGGGCGGTGCCGTAGCTGGTGGAGAGCAGGCCGCCCGCCCCGCGGGCGTTGGTGCTGTCGAGGGTGTAACGGCTGTGGCGGAGGCTGACCTGGTTGCCGCCCGAAAGTCTCGCATCCGTGCGGAGAAACACGTTGTTTGTGTGGACACTGGTCGGATAGAGAGTCGTGGCACCGGTACTCACCGGCAGCAACGGGGCGGCATAACCGGTGGCGCGCAAGCGTCTATTGATGGCGACGGCATCGCCGGGAGCGATCGTGATCACGCCGTCCGTGTTCAGGCGGCGCTGCTCGAAGTTGCCAAAGAAGAAGGCGCGATTGCTGACGAGCGGGCCGCCAAGACTGGCACCGTATTGGCCCTGGGTCAGCGGAAGGCGGCTGCGCGAGAGGGCGTTGTTCGCGTTCAAACGCTGGTTGCGCAAAAAGCCGTAAAGATTGCCATGCATCTGGTTCGTGCCACTCTCGGTGACAACGTTGATGTAACCGCCGAGGGCGCGACCGAATTCGGCCTGACCGCCGGACGTGACGACCTGGAACTCGCGCACAGCTTCGAGCGAGTAGGCGTTCCCGGCTAATCCGGCGGCGTCATCATTGGCGGAGAGACCGTCGACAATGAAGCTGTTCGAGAAGTTGCGCTGGCTGTTCACGGAATAGCCCTGGCCGATAACGGGAGAGGTCTCGGCAAAGGTCTGGGTGTTGTTGGTGTTGGTGGGCGACACGCCGGGAACAAGCAGGGCGAGATCGAGATAGTTGCGCCCATTCAAGGGCAGATCCTGCGACTCTGCCCGGCTGATGGTGCCTGCGATCTGGCTGCGGTCGGTCTCAATAAGCGGCGACGTGGTGACCGTGGTCTGGTCGGAGGCGCTGCCGGTGCGCAGAGTGATAGCGAGATCGAAGC